>NZ_JMLO01000034.1:0-61762 GCF_000686785.1 Rhodococcus sp. UNC363MFTsu5.1 | reverse complement strand
CATCGGCACCATCACCGACGCGATCCTCGCCGCCATCGTCCCCCAAGCACTTCGTGCAGGGGGTGCCCCCAGCAACCCCACCCTGGCCAGACCCGAACACCCCGACGGACACGGCGGCCACACCACCCCACCGGGCGGCGCCCTCACCTACCGCCCCGACGCCGCGACCATCGCGCTCGTCCACGCCCGCGACGGGCACTGCCGATTCCCCGGCTGCACCCGACCCGCCGCCGGATGCCAACTCGACCACATCATCGAATACCGCGCCCACGACCCCATCGCCGGTGGCTGGACCATCCCCGGCAATCTGCACTGCCTCTGCCGGTACCACCATCAACTCAAAACCCTCGGCCTCTGGAACGTCACCGCACTGCCCGGCCACACCCTGCACTGGACCTCCAGCACCGGCACCACCGCGATCACCCTCCCCGCAGGCGCCCACGGCAGCCACACCCTCCACACCCCAACCCCACACATCACCGGCCGCCGCGGCCACACCCCACCACCGCCACCGCCAACACCACCGGACCCGCCACCGTTCTGAACGCACACGTCCCCGCGGCCACCAGGGTGACCACGGGGACGTGCGGCAGGGTTCGAACCGACTACTGCCCGAGCATCGACTTCATCTGGCTGATCTCGGCCTCCTGGCCCGCGATGATCTTCTGCGCGAGCTCCTCGACCTGCTCGCTCTGTCCGTCCTTGACGATCGCCGTCGACGAATCCACCGCGCCCTGATGGTGCGCGATCATCATCTCGAGCCATGCCCGATCGAACTCCGCGCCCGAGGCCTGCTCGAGCTGCGTCATCTGGTCCGCGGTCATCATTCCGCCGCCGTCGCCGTGGCCCATGTCGGCATGGCTCATGCCGGCCGCCATCGTTGGCACGCCCCACTCGGTGAGCCATCCCGTCATCTGCGCGATCTCGGGGTCCTGGGCGGCCTTGATCTGGCCGGCCAGCGCCAACAGTTCGGCGTTCTGGGTGCGGCCCTCGGCGAGCTCCGCCATCTCCACCGCCTGCTGGTGGTGCGGAATCATCATCTGCACCCACATGACGTCGGCGTTGTTGTGCGCGCCCGGCGACGCGGATTGCGCCGGACTCGAGGTCATGGACGCCCCGCCCATCGAATCCATCGAGTGGCCGGATCCGGAGTCGTCGTTGGAGCAGCCCGCGATCAGGGCGACGGCGGCAGCGGCCGCGGCGATCAGGCCGGAGGTCTTGGTACGTGTGTTCATGTTTGTTCCTTGGTCTTCGAGCGGATCAGTGGCCGAACTGCGTCGAGCACGACGCAGTGGCCCTGTCAGACCCGCAGAAGGCACAAGGTGGCAAGGCGATTCGAGGTGGGCGCAGCAAAGGGCGGCCCGCGACCGGTGTAGGTGACGGCGGACCGGCCGCGCCGCATCCGCGTGCCCGCACCCGACGGGAGGCCGAACGCGATAAGGGACATTGCCAGCAGTACCGCCGAGAGCAGGACCGCGACGCACGCGTTGAGCATGTGGTGGCCGCCGGTGTGGTCTGCAGGCCGCTGGTCCGCGGGCGCGGCCGCATGGGCCGGGGTCTCTGGGTGTTGTGCCATCGCGGCGGGTTCGAATCCGGTCATCGACTCGTGTGCCGTGCCGACCGCCGCCGGCGAACCGTGCGCCTGCCCGCCTACCTGCACGGCGGCCGCGACGTGATGCATCGCCAGCAGGCCGCACACCAGCGCGCCGAGCAGCAGCGCGCACGACAGTGCGGCGCGCTGCGGGGCGAGGCGGAGCCGGTCCATGCCTAGAAGGATACCCTGCGGGGGTCAGGTAGTGAGTTCCAGCTGCCACCGCGCGGGTGCGGGCCCGAACGCGTCGCGCGCGTTGTTGATCACGCCCTTGCCGATCGCCCGGTTTCCGGTGCCGCCGATCACCGCGCCGATGCCTGCGGGCACCAGCTTGCCCAGGATCAGCGCGCTCCTGCGCGCCGCGTACTTGGTGACGAACTTGTGGATCAGCTTCCGGTTCATCCCCGACATCGTCTGCGCCGGGACCCGGGTGATGAGCGAGCCCCAGTTCTTGGTGGTCGCGCCGACGGCCTTCTCCACGATCTCCATGCCCGATGCACCAAGCGCCACCGCGAGGACCAGGGCCCGGCGCTGCTCGTGCTGCTGCACCGAGATGCCGTGCACCGAGGCGATCGCCAGCGTCAGCAGGGCGGAGGCCTCCAGGAAGAACACCGACTCGGCGCCGACCGCCGCGATCGAGCCGACCGTGCCGATGCCCGGCACCGCCGCGGCCGCGCCAACCGCGCCGCCGCTGCCGGTCACCGCGGTGAGGAACATCCGCTCCATCCGCTCGACGATCTGCTGGGGATTCTCGTCGGGGTGGGCGCGGCGGACGCGGTCCACATACTTCTGGACAGCGGGCCCCTGTAGCTTGGCGCCGTTGTCGAGCAGCGACACGATGACCTGCTCGATGCGTCCCAGCTTGTCCGCCATGGTCTTCCCTTCGTCACGGCCAGCACCGTCCGCGGCCGAACTCCCTACCAACGGTCGGCCCGGTCATGTTGTTCCTGACCCGGTCACATCATCTCTGGATGCGACGCAGATCACTGCCTACGCTGAGTTCATGACCGGGCACTCGGAGGGTAGACGGGCATCGCCCGCGCAGGCCCTGCGCCCGTTTGTCGCCCCCTACGAGGGGTATCGGCTGGCGGGGTTCGATCCCGGTTCGCACCTGGGCCTGCCCTCGCCGTACCTGACCGTGATCATCGCCCTCGACGCCCCGCTCGAACTCGCGCGGATGTCCGATCCGCGGCAGCAGCCCGGCGCTTGGGGCACCCTCGCCAGCGGCCTGTCCACCGCCCCGGTCGAGATCCGGCACGACGGTAATCAGCACGGTGTCCAGCTCGCCCTCACCCCGGCCGGGTCCCGGGCACTGCTGGGCGTGCCCGCGGCCGAGCTGGGCGCCTGGGTCGTCGAGCTCGAGGACCTGCTCGGCGCCGACGCCACCGAGCTGAGCGAGCGGATCGCGGCACAGCCGTCCTGGGAGGCGAGGTTCGCGGTGCTCGACGAGGTGCTGTCCCGTCGCCTCGCGGACGCCGAGATCGACCCACACCTCGCACACGCGTGGCAGCTACTGACGGCCGCCGACGGTGTGGTCAGGGTCGGCCAGGTGGCCCGCGAGATCGGTTGGAGCAGAAGGCACCTGGTCGGCCGGTTCGCCGCCGAGTTCGGGGTCAGCCCCAAGGAGACGGCCAAGCTCGCGCGGTTCCACCGCTCGCACCAACTCCTGCGCGCCCACCCTTCCATCTCGCTCGCCGATGCCGCCGCCCGGTGCGGCTTCTACGACCAGGCACACCTGGCGCGGGACTGGCGGGACATCGTCGGGATCCCGCCCTCGCGGTGGCGGGCCGAGGAGCTGTTCTCATTCATCCAAGCGGACCAGACGTCAGAAGGAGCAGTGTCGAGGGCATGACCGCACAGACGACCAACACGACCACAATCTGGCCGACGCTCAGCTACGCGGACGCGCGCGGGGCCATCGCGTTCCTCGTGGACGCCTTCGGGTTCATCGAGACCGCCGTCTACGGCGAGGGGGAGCGGGTCGACCACGCCCAGCTCGACTGGCCGGGCGGGGGCGGCATCATGCTCGGCTCGCAACGCCCGGACTCCGCGGTGGGGGACCTGCCGACGGGGGTGGGCTCGGTGTACATCGTCGTCTCGGACCCCGACGCGCTGTACCGGCGCGCCGCCGACGCCGGGGCCACCATCGTGAAGGGCCTGACCGACGAGGACTATGGCTCGCGCGGGTTCACCTGCCGCGACCCGGAAGGCGTGTACTGGAGCTTCGGCACCTACGCGGGGGAGCCGCCGAGGACCCAGTGATCGGCGGGGACCACCTCGCCGGGCTTCGGCGGATGCGGCGGCGTGCCGTCTCCGAACGGCCTGCCGCCCAACGCTTCCCTCCCGTGCGGCTCGAGCCAGTTCGCGAGATCGGGCCCCTTGGGGATGATCTGGGTCGGGTTCACATCGGAGTGCACCACGTAGTAGTGCTCCTTGATCTGCGCGAAGTCGATCGTGTCGCCGAAGCCCGGCGTCTGGAACAGGTCCCGCGCGTAGTCCCACAGCACGTGCATCTCGGTGAGCTTGCTGCGGTTGCACTTGAAGTGCCCGTGGTAGACGGGATCGAACCGGGCCAGGGTGGTGAACAGCCGGACGTCCGCCTCGGTGATGGTGTCGCCCACCAGGTAGCGCTGTGTCGCGAGCCGGTGGGTCAGCCAGTCCAGCCTCGAGAAGAGCCGGTCGTAGGCCGCTTCGTACGAATCCTGCGTGCCCGCGAATCCGCAGCGGTACACGCCGTTGTTGACGTCCTTGAACACCAACTCGGCGACCTCGTCGATCTCGGGTCGAAGCGCCTCCGGGTACAGATCGGGTGCGCCCTCGCGGTGGAACTGCTTCCACTCGGTCGACAGGTCGAGGGTGATCTGCGGGTAGTTGTTGGTCACCACCTGGCCGGTCGGGATGTCGACGATCGCGGGCACCGTGATCCCGCGCGGATAGTCGGGGAAGCGGGCGAAGTAGGCGTCCTGCAGGCGCGGGATCTTCAGCACCGGGTCCACCCCGCCGGGATCGAGATCGAAGGTCCAGCTCCGCTGGTCGTGCGTCGGCCCGCACAGGCCCATCGACAGCACGTCCTCGAGGCCGAGCAGGCGCCGCACGATGATGGCCCGATTCGCCCAGGGGCAGGCGCGCGCGACGACGAGGCGGTAGCGGCCGGCTTCGACCGGGTAGCCGTCGCGACCGTCCGCGGTGATCCGGGTTTCGATGTACCTGGTGTCGCGGGTGAACTCCTTGCCCGCTTCGACGTACGAGCCGGTTGTGCTGTTCTCGTCGGTCACTGTTCATCAACTCCGTCGGCGGTGGGCAACAGTTCACACGGTACTTCGCGCAAGCGTGGCCGCGGTATGGACTCCGAGCTCCTCGTAGCCGAGCGATGCGGCCAGCCTGCGCGACGCCGTGTTGCCGGGGTGGCTGCGCCACTGCGGGATCAGGCCGGCGTCGATCGCATCGTTGGTCGTCAGCCGGGCCACCACGGCTCCGTGTCCGCGCCTGCGATGATCCGGCGACGTGAGCGCGCCCATGTGGGCCAGGATGCCTTGCCATTCCACGTATCCGGACGAGGACAGCGGCGTCCCGGCGTCGTCGACGAGCGTGAACCAGTTCCGCTTGTCGGTGAGGTCGGCCTCCGCGACGTCGTCGGGCGGGCAGGCCGACTGCAGGGCCAGCACGTGCTCGAGGTCGTGCGAGATCAGCGGGTCCTCGCGGCCGATCTCGGTGCCCACGTCGCCGGCGAAGGACAGCAGTCGCGGGCCCGAACAGCTGCCGCCGTGGTCCTTGGTGATCGTGAGCATCGTCGCGCCATCGGTCAGCTCATCGTCGCTGTAGTGCTCCGCCCGTTCGACCGCCCAGTCCGGGCCAACCAGCGCGCTCGCCCCAGCCAGTCGGAGGAACCGGACCCGGTCGGAGGTCTGGTCCACCCGGACGTGCCGGGTGCCCGGCAGGGCCAGGCCACGATCCGGCAGTCCCAGCTCCCTGGCCCAGGCCAGGGCGATGATGTCGATCTGATGGGCGTCCACCCTGGCCACGGGTATCGGTCCCGGCGCCCGGCGCACGCCGGCCACAGCATCGCGGCCCAGCCCACGACCACGAGCACCGCGGCGATCACGTCGCTCGGGCGGTGCCACTGACAGATCATCACCGCGGAACCGGCAGCGGCGGCTGCCGCGCACGTCAGCGCTGCCGCCGCCGACCGCGAGCCGGGGGTCAGGACCATCGCCAGCCCGACGGCCAGCGAGGTGATGACCGTGACGTGCCCACTGGGCAGGGTGTTGTGTGCACCCCAGCCGAGGTACGGCCGGTCGAGCAACTGCTTGACCACCTGTGTGGTGAGGTTCGCGCCCGCGATCACGGCAAGCGCGACGACGATCGAGCGCGGCCGGCGACGGATCAGCCCGATGAGGACGATCGCCCCGATCGCCGCGGCGATGAATGGCGCGTTCACCGCGCCGAGCAGGGCGAAGCCCGCCTCGTGCCAGGAGTCGGGTGCGGCGTTCGCGGCACGCATCACCTGCTGGTCGACGAGCTGGCCGCCCTCGGTGGTGACGAACACCGAGTGCACGACCATCAGTGCGATCGCGCTCATCGCCGCGATCGTCGCGCCGGGGAGGTACCGCGGCGCGCGGGTACCGGCCTTCCGCTTCGACGTCCACATTCGAACCAGCATGCCTCGCCCACATGAGAGCTCCGTGAGAAAAGCCGTTGCCGAAGTCAGTTCCACGCCGTATATTCCATCTGGACTAATTGGCACGGAATATGCGGGGTGAACATGGCGGCCACGGCGCTGACGCCCCTCGGGATCACCGTGCTGGCGCTGCTGTTCGAGCGGCCCATGCACCCGTACGAGATGTACCAACTGCACGTTTCGCGACGCGACGACCGGATCGTCAAGATCAGGCCGGGCTCGCTCTACCACACGGTGGAGCGGCTCGAACGCCAGGAACTGGTCGCCGTCGTCGGTACGGAGCGGGCAGGCAATCGCCCCGAGCGCACCACCTACTGCGTCACCGACGCCGGGCGTGCGGCGCTCACACGGTGGGTTGGCGAGACCCTCTCGACCCCTAAACCGGAGTACCCGGCGTTCCCGCTGGCGCTCGCCGAGGCGCACAACCTCGATGCCGACAGTGTGTGCGCCGCCATGGCCGAACGGATCGGCCTCGTGGAGAAGGACCTCGCCGAACTCGACGCGCTGCGCCAGGTGGCGGTGTCCAACGAGATCCCGCGGGTGTTCTGGTTCGGCTTCGATTACCTGCGTGCTCTCGCGGTCACCGAGGTCGAGTGGCTGCGCGGGCTGATCGACGAGATAGAGAGCGGCGCACTGCCGTGGCACACCGACAGGCAACACTGCGAACTGGCGAAGGGCTGACACGTGACCGAGATCAACCAGAACGCCGAGATCAAACAGAACGCCGAGATCAAACAGTGGCCGGCGCTCTGGGCTCTGTGTCTGGGCTTCTTCATGATTCTGGTGGACTCCACCATCGTCGCGGTCGCGAACCCCGCGATCATGGAGGACCTGCAGACCGACATCAACAGTGTCGTGTGGGTGACCAGCGCCTACCTGCTGGCCTACGCGGTCCCGTTGCTCATCACGGGCAGGCTCGGTGACCGCTTCGGTCCCAAGAACCTCTACCTGCTCGGGCTCACCCTGTTCACCGCGTCTTCGCTCTGGTGCGGCCTGTCCGGCAACATCGAGATGCTCATCGTCGCGCGCGTGTTCCAGGGCTTCGGTGCCGCGCTGATGACCCCGCAGACGATGGCCGTGATCACCCGGATCTTCCCGCCGGACAAGCGCGGTACCGCAATGGGGCTGTGGGGCGCGGTCGCCGGTGTCGCGACCCTGGTCGGCCCGCTCGCCGGCGGCGTCCTGGTCGACGGGCTCGGTTGGCAGTGGATCTTCATCGTCAACGTCCCGGTCGGCGTCATCGCCTTCCTCGCCGCCTGGCGGTTCGTGCCGTCCCTCGAGACCCATCAGCACCGGTTCGACATCCCCGGGGTGATCCTCAGTGCCGCGGGCATGTTCTTCCTGGTCTTCGGTCTGCAGGAGGGCAACACCTACGACTGGTCCGCGCTGGTCTGGCTGTCGATCGTCAGCGGTCTGATCCTGCTCGCGGTCTTCATCTGGTACCAGTCGTGGAACAAGAACGAGCCACTGCTGCCGCTGGGGCTGTTCAAGGACCGGAACTTCTCGCTGGCCAATATCGCGATCACCTCGATGGGCTTCTCGATCACGGCGATGGTGGTGCCGCTGATGTTCTACGCGCAGGCCGTCCGCGGGCTCTCACCGACCGGTTCGGCATTGCTGATGGTCCCGATGGCGGTACTCACCGGAGCGCTGGCACCGAACGTCGGCAAGCTGGTGGACCGGGTGCACCCGCGCTACATCGCCGCGCCCGGCTTCCTGATGCTCTCGATCTCGCTCGCCTGGCTCGCATTGGTGATGAAACCGGACGTCGCGATCTGGGAGCTGCTGCTGCCCATCGCCCTGATGGGTGTGGCGAACGCCTTCATCTGGTCGCCGCTGGCGGCGACCGCTACCAGGAACCTGCCGATGAACGCGGCAGGCGCGGGCTCCGGCGTCTACAACACCACCCGCCAGGTCGGTGCGGTGCTCGGTAGCGCAGGCATCGGTGCCCTGATCACCTCGCGCCTGACCGCCAACGGCGTGCCCACCGGCGGTGCGCACGAGGCGGGCGGCGCGATGCCGAGCTTCATCGTCGACGGATTCAGCACCTCGATGGCACAGGCAGTGCTGCTGCCCGCGGGTGTGCTGTTGATCGGTTTCGTTGCCTCGCTGTGCTTCTCGCGCCCTATCCGGGAGGGCGACAAGCCGCCGGTCGAGGCCGGCCAGGAGCGCGTCCAGGCCTAGGCCGCGCGGGCTCGGGTGTGGCAGGCTGACGCCATGACTGCGTCGTTCCCGCCCGCCAGCCCCGAGCCCGCCAAGCCGACCCGGCTGGAGCGCGTCACCACGGACGCAGGCGCCGAGATCGCGGTGCTGACGTTCGCGCACGGACCGCTGAACCTGTTCGACAAGGCCATGTTCGACGCGATCACCGCCGACGTGGATGCGCTGAGTGCGGCCCCGCCGCGTGCGGTGCTGCTGCGCGCCGAGGGCAAGGTCGTCTCCGGCGGCGTCGACGTGCACGTCTTCGAGGGGCTGAGCGCCGAGCAGGGCGCCGAGTTGTGGCGGACCCTGTTCGCGGAGATCATCCACCAGATCGAGGCCCTGCCCTGCCCGGTCGTGTATGCCGCGCACGGGCTGACGCTCACCGCTGCCTTCGAGATCGCGCTCGCCTGCGACATCATCCTCGCCGCGCCCAAGGCCAAGTTCGGGCTCGTCGAGACGGTCGTCGGGTTGACGCCGTCGATGGGCGGGCCGCAGCGGCTCGCCGAGCGCGCCGGGTCGGGCCGGGCCAGGGAACTGGTGATGACCGGCGATCTGTACGACGCAGCGACATTGGCCTCTTGGGGGGTCGTCAATGCGGTGCACGATGATGTCGACGCGGCCGCCCGCGCCCTGGTCGCGAGGCTCGCGGACGGCCCGACCCGAGCGCACCACGCCACCAAGCAGATCATCGAGGCCTGGCGCTCCGGCGGTGTCGCACATGCGGACTCGATCACCCCTGAGGTCTCGGGCGAGCTGTTCGGCACCGAGGACCTCGCGGGGGCGGTCCGCAGCTTCCTCGACGTCGGACCGGGAAAGGCCACCTACACGGGGCGCTGAGCGCGGAGTCGGCTCGCGGCGGCGCGGTAGCGCCTAGGGTGGGCGCATGTCTGACGAAGTGCTGCTCGAACGTCGTGGCCGCATCCTGGTCATCACCATCAATCGCCCCGAGGCGCGCAACGCGATCAACGCCGCGGTCAGCAACGGACTCGCGGCCGCGGTCGACGAACTCGACGCCGATGCGGACCTGTCGCTCGCCGTCCTGACCGGTGCCGGGGGCAACTTCTGCGCCGGCATGGACCTCAAGGCGTTCGTCGCGGGCGAAAACGTGATCGCCCCCGGCAAGGGGCTCGGGTTCACCGAGGCGCCGCCCCGCAAACCGATCATCTCCGCCGTCGAGGGATATGCACTCGCAGGCGGCACCGAGCTGGTGCTGGCGACGGACCTGGTGGTTGCGTCCTCGGAGGCGCGGTTCGGCATCCCCGAGGTCAAGCGGGGACTGGTCGCGGCCGGTGGCGGACTGCTGAGGCTGCCCAAGCGGATTCCGTACCAGAAGGCGCTCGAATTGGCGCTCACCGGAGACAGTTTCACCGCCGAGGAGGCGCACGGCTACGGCTTCGTCAACCGGCTGACCGAGCCCGGCAAGGCTCTCGACGGCGCGCTGGAGCTGGCCGAACGGATCACCGCCAACGGCCCGCTCGCGGTCGCGGCCACCAAGGAGGTGATCGTCAAGTCGTCCGGGTGGACCGACGAGGAGGCGTTCACCCGGCAGCTCGAGCTGATGGGTCCGGTCTTCGCCTCGGAGGACGCGCAGGAGGGGGCGATCGCCTTCGCGCAGAAGCGCGCCCCGGTCTGGAAGGGCCGATAGCGGTGCGCCGACGTCGGGTGGCGGTGCTGTCGGCACTCGTGCTGGTGGCCGGGCTGCTCGGCGGATGCGCAACGCAGGAACAGGATTCGGCGACGGAGCAGGCGGAGATCGCGGCCGACGGCTACGTCTACGGCTACGCGCCGATCGCCCTGGCCAGGACCAGGGCCAACATGATCTGTCTGCTGCCGGTCAACCAGCTCTACAGCCAGTCCGCCATGTCGGGGCCGGAGACCAGGGTGGTCGTCGCGCCGAACGCGGACACCCTGTACTCCATCGCCTGGCTCGACCTCCGGTCCGGACCGGTGTTGCTGACCCATCCCGAGATGGGGGAGCGGTACTTCGATTTCCAGCTGCTCGACATGTACACCAACGTGTTCGGCAACATCGGTACCAGGGAGACCGGGCAGGCGGCGGGTTCGCACGTGATCGTGCCGCCCGGATGGCACGGCGAGACGCCCGCGGGCGCAGCGGTGATCGAGTCACCCACCTGGGATGCCTGGGTGATCGGGCGCACCCTGGTGGAGTCCGACGCGGACCTCGCCGCGGCACGTGCCGCCCAGCAGCGGTACGCGATGACCGTGCTCACCTCCCCGATCCCGGACGCGCCGCCGCCGTTGCCGCCGACCGACTGCGGCAACAACCCGGCACCACAGGCGATCGCGGGATCCGGCCCGAAAGTCTTCGACGAGCTGTCCGCGATCCTCGCCGCCGACCCGCCGCCCGAGGCGGACGCGCCGATGCTCGAGCAGCTCGCCATCCTCGGGGTGACGCCAGGCGCGACCCCGAGCAGCGGCGAACCGGACGACGTCAAGGCCATGGCCGCGGGCGTGGTCCGCGGGGACAAGCAGATCGTCGGGCTCGCGAGCACCTCGTCCGGCGGCGACGGCCCATGGAGCTCGTTGCGGGACGCGGGCCGGTACGGCACCGACTACCTGCACCGCGCCGGGGTGGCGAAGATCGGGCTCGGGGCGAACGTGCCCGAGGAGTCGATGTACTACGTCGCCAGGACCGACTCGGGCGGCGCCGTGCTGCGCGGAGACGGTGACGGCTACCGCCTGCACTTCCCGGCCGACGGGCTGCCGCCGATCGACGAGCGCGGCTTCTGGTCCGTCACCCTGTACGGACCGGACATGTTCTTCGTTGCGAACCCGTTGGGGCGCTATGCGATCGGTGACCGTACCCCCGGACTGGTGCGCGGCGCCGACGGCTCGCTCGACCTCTGGATCGGGGCCAAGCCGCCCGCGTCCGGCCCGTCCAACTGGTTGCCTGCCCCGCCCGGCGAGTTCGTCCTCATGCTGCGCTCCTACCTGCCGACCGATCAGTCGTGGACGCCGCCCGCGCCGGAACCGGGGCGCTGACGCGGGATACTGGACGCCTGACGACCTCAGGAGGACATCGTGTCGACCCCGCTCGCCGAGCTGCACATGCACATCGAGGGATCCCTCGAGCCGGAGCTGATCTTTGCGCTCGCCGAGCGCAACAAGGTGGAGCTGCCCTATCGGGACCTCGATGACCTGCGTGGACGCTACGAGTTCAGCGACCTGCAGTCCTTCCTGGACCTCTACTTCGCGAACATGGCGGTGCTGCGGACCGAGCAGGACTTCGCCGACCTGGCCCGCGCCTACTTCGCCCGCGCGGCCGCGGGCGGGGTGGGGCACGCCGAGATCTTCTTCAACCCGCAGGCGCACACCGCGCGCGGGGTGCCGCTGCGCGCGGTCCTCGACGGGCTCGGCGATGCCGTCCGCGCCAGCGAGGCCGAGTTCGGTCTGACCAGTGACCTCATCGTCGCGGTGCTGCGGGACCGGCCTGCCGAGGAGGGCATGGCGATGCTCGACGAGCTGCTCGGGCTCGACGTCCCGGTGCTGGGCATCGGGCTCGATTCGGCGGAGGTGGGCAACCCGCCGTCGCTGTTCGAGGACGTTTTCGCGCGGGCCCGCGCCAACGGGCTGCGGGCCGTCGCCCATGCGGGGGAGGAGGGCCCGCCGGAGTACATCCGGCAGGCGCTGGACGTGCTCAAGGTGGAGCGGGTCGACCACGGGGTGCGCTGCCTCGAGGACGCCGAGCTGGTGGCGCGCCTGGTCGAGGAGCAGATCCCGCTGACGGTGTGCCCGCTGTCGAATGTGCGGCTGCGGGTGGTCGACACGCTCGCCGACCACCCGCTGCGCACCATGCTCGAGGCCGGCCTGCTGGTCACCGTGAACTCCGATGACCCCGCCTATTTCGGCGGGTACGTCGACGACAACTTCGCGCGCCTGCAGGCCGAGCTGGGGCTGACCGCCGAGGAGCGGGAGACCCTGGCCCGCAACTCGATCCGGGCCTCGTTCGCCTCCCAGGAGCGCAAGGCCGAGCTGCTGGGAGGCGCGGGGCGCTAGATCCGCTCGTAGATGGTGGCGTTCGCGGTGCCGCCGCCCTCGCACATGGTCTGCAGTCCGTACCGGGCGCCGGTGCGCTGGAGGTGGTGCACGAGGGTGGTGGCCAGTCGGGCTCCGGATCCGCCGAGCGGGTGGCCGAGGGAGATGGCGCCGCCGAGCGGGTTCAACTTGTCCGACGCGGCGCCGGTCTCGCGCTGCCAGGCCAGCGGCACCGAGGCGAAGGCCTCGTTGACCTCGAAGACGTCGATGTCGTCGATGGACAGCCCGGACCTCTTGAGCGCCAGCGCGGTCGCGGGGATCGGGCCGGTGAGCATCTTGACCGGGTCGTCGCCGGTGACGACGGCGGTGTGCACCCGGGCGAGCGGGGTCAGGCCGAGCGCCTTCGCCTTCTCCGAGGTCATGATGAGCACGGCCGCTGCGCCGTCGGAGATCTGCGAGGCGTTGCCCGCGGTGACGACGCCGTTCTCGCGGAACGGGGCCTTGAGGCCGGCCAGCTTCTCGACGGTGGAGCCGCGGCGGATGCCCTCGTCGGCGTCGACGACCGTGCCGTCGACGGTGACAGGGGCGATCTCGGCTGCGAACGCGCCGTCGTCCTGGGCTCGGGCGGCGCGCTCGTGCGAGGCCACCGCGTACTCGTCGAGCTCGGTGCGCGAGATGCCCCACTGCTCGGCGATGATCTCGGCGCCGACGCCCTGGTTGAACCGGCCGTTGAAGCCCGGCGCCTGCAGCGCGTCCGCGTAGCGCTCGCGGGCAGGGCCGCCCATGTCGCCGGTGCCGGGGACCGCGGACGAGCCGAGCGGCACCGCGGACATGATCTCGACGCCGCCGGCGATGATCACGTCGGCCTGGCCGGACACGACGGTCGCGGCCGCGGTGGAGATGGCCTGCTGCGAGGAGCCGCACTGCCGGTCCATGGTGAAGCCGGGGATGGACTCCGGCCAGCCCGCGCCAAGCACGGCCATCCGGCCGATGTTGCCGGTCTGCATGCCGACGCTGTTCACGTTGCCCCAGTGGACGTCGTCGACGACGGTCGGGTCGATGCCGGTGCGGGCCGCGATCGCGCGCAGCACGTGCGCGGACAGCTCGACGGCGTGGACGCCGGACAGTGCCCCGCCGCGCTTGCCGACGGGGGTTCGGACGGCCTCGACGATCACCGCATCACGCATGGTCAACTCGCTCTCTGTCGTCGGCCACAGCCGAATTCGATATTGAATCTAATCATTTACCGGATGATGTCAGGCGAGCCTTCCCGACTGCTGGGAGTCCCCGGCTAGCCGACGGCCGCAGGCTGTGGCAGGTAGGGAGTCGAACGGTGCAGACCGCGGCGGTCGTAGAGGCGCGTGAGGGCGAGGCCCGAGGCGAGCGACACCACGAAGCCGAGGCCGACCATGATCCAAGCGCGGCCGAGACCTGCGTCGGTCCTGGCCCCGAAGTAGAGGATGGACCGGACGCCATCGACCACCTGGCGGAACGGTTCGAAGACAGCAAGGAAGCGGTAGAAGTCCGGGAGGGCCTGGAGCGGGATCGTGGCGCCTGCCGACGGGATGGCCAGGCCGATCAGGACCAGCATGGAGACGAGGGGGCCCGGGGTACCGAGGACGGCCAGCAGGGCCAGCGCGGTGATGCCCATGGCGGCCGTGGCACAGGTTCCGAAGATCCACAGCAGGGGCAGGTGCGAGGCGTCGATGCCGATGACGCCGACGGCCGCCACCATGGCGAGCGCTGAGGTCAGCATGGACAGGACGATCATGAGTGCCGAGCAGACCAGGAAGTGGTGCACCCGGGTGGTGTGCTGGGCGGGATTGACGACGCGGAACGGGCCCTTGTCGTTGGCGATGTAGCCGAGGGCGGTGTCCGCGCCATGACCGCCCGCGGCGGCCTGTCCATCGCCGCCACCCGCGACGTCCTCGCGGCGATCGACGAACCGCTCGACCCGCTCGCGACGCTCGGCGTCGTGCACTACGCACTCCCCACCCCCGTTGACGCGGACGAGACGGACGCTGTCGACGAACAGACGCCACGGGTCGACGCACTCGTACAGGCCATGGGATGGGACGTCTCACCCGACTCCCCACACCGCCGGGCACTCGCCGCGAGCCTCATGGACCCCAGTCGCCTCGGCGTCGATTACGGCACCGGGGACCTGGTGCCCTACGCCGAACTGGCCGCAGGCGCCGCGAAGCTCGACGTCGACCGCCTGGAGGAACTCGACGACAGCGAGGACCGCCTCAAGCTCGCCGAACACGCCGCCGTCGTCGTACTCCTGCTGGAACCGGTCCTCGCCGTGCTGCGCCGCCTGGCGCAGGAGAACGAGACCCGCCGCCGGGCCGTGTGGGCTCGCGCGACCGACGAAGCCGGCCTCGGCCGGCCGAGGGCGACCGGTCCTGAGTCGGCCTAGTCGGGATAGCCCTTGAAGTCTTCTCCCGTCGCGATGTGGGGGTACTCGGCCGCGCTCTGCTGGAATTGCGCGATCTGTTCCTGTACCGGGCGCATCACCCAGCCCATGTCCATCGACACCTCCCAGAGATTGAAGCGCTCCCCGGGATCTCCGATGAGGTTGAACACCATCGGGAGCTGTACGTCCGTGATCGGTTCACCGATGGCGTCGGACTTGCGGAAGACGACCTTGAAGTTCTGCCACTTCACCGACATCAGCCGGCCGTCGAGGCCGAAGTACAGGACCGCATCCCTCCCGGAGGTGTCCTGCTTGCCCAACAGATGGTCGGCGGCATCGACACCATCGATGGGACGGTCGGTCGGCACCCGCTGTGACTGCCCGGCCAGCCCGGCCAGTGTTGGCAGCCAGTCCACCGCGGAGAGCAGTTCTTGGCTCTGTCGTCCGGCGGGGATGTGGTCGGGCCATCGGATCAGGGCGGATACCCGGTAGCTGCCTTCGAACGGCGGGTTGAAGAAATCGCCCCGCCACGGCCCATTCGACCCGCCGTCCGAGCCTTTGAGGGGACTGGTGGCGTTGTCGCTGCTGAAAACGACGATGGTGTTCTGGGCGATGCCCGCGGCGTCGATCGCATCCAGGATCTCGCCGACGCGAAAGTCGATCTCGGTCAGGCAATCCGCATACAGTCCGCCACCGGACGTGTGCTCGAAATCCGGGTGCACGCCGACGGGGGGATGAATCTGCAGAAGCGCGGTGTACGCGAAGAACGGCTTCTGCGTCTCGGCGTGCCGCCGAATGAAGTCCACCGTGCGCGCGGTGATCTTCTCGTCCCCCAAATCCTTGGCCTCCCGGTCGAAGACACCGGCCGCCGTCACCGATTTGCCCTTGATGCCCTCCCACCACTGGGGCTCGGGCACTCCCAGTTCGCCGAAGCGCGGGTATGACGAATAACCCGCTTCATCGGAGGAGTTCTTGATCCCGAACCACTCGTCGAAGCCCTGGTCGATGGGTAATCGGCCAGGCGTTTCACCAAGATGCCACTTGCCGAAGGCGCCGGTGGCGTAGCCCGCATCCGAGAACAGCTCGGCCAATGTGTACTCCCAGGGCGCAAGCCCGGAATCGCCCTGGCCGGGCAGCGGCACCTTCGTGGTCCCCGATCGCACCGGCAGGCGGCCGGTCAAGATCGCTGACCGCGTCGGGGTGCATTGCGCCTCGACGGTGTAGTTGTTCAAGCGCATTCCGTCGGCCGCGAGCGAATCGATCCGCGGCGTCGGGACGGTCCCGCCGTAACAACTGAAGTCGCCCCACCCGCAATTGTCCACGAGGATGAAGACGACATTGGGTGCGGTCGACGGCGTCATGAGCAGGCCCTCCTCCGGTATCCGCTTCCTCCGATCATCATCGACCAGTCGCGTCGGCGAGGGGAGTGCCAATCGGCACTCGGCGATGGAGGCGGGGCGAAAGCGCGGTCTCTGGCCCGCTGCGCGAGGAGGCGCCTGCTCGGACCTCCTCGCGCTCGCCCGGGCGGCTACCTAGCCGAGCACCTGGCGCAGGTAGGCGTTGTCGAACACACGAGCCGGGTCGTACTTGTCCCGCACCGAACGGAACTCGTCGAAGTGCGCGTAGGTCGGCTGCAGGTCCGCCGCGGTGCGCGAGTGCAGCTTGCCCCAGTGCGGTCGTCCGTCGACGGCGCGCGCGATCGACTCAACGGCGTTGAAGTACTCGGTGTGATCGCGACGGTGGTACTGGTGCACGGCGATGTAGGCGGAGTCGCGACCGTTCGCGGTCGACAGCCAGACATCGTCGGCCGCGGCGAAGCGGACCTCGACCGGGAAGGCGACCCGGAAGTCGGACTTCTGCAGCCAGCCGTCGATCTCACGGAGCGTCTCGGGAAGCGCCTCGGCGGGGATCGCGTACTCCATCTCGCGGAACCGAACCCGGCGCGGGGAGGCGAACACCGCGTAGTTGCGATCGGTGAACTCGCGCGCCGAGAGCGCCCGCGAGGAGACGTTGTTGATCCGCGGAATCGCGCCGGGGAACCGGGTGGCAACCCGGTTGACGCCCTCGAACAGGGTGTTGGAGAGCAGCTCGTCGTCGATGTAGCCGCGGATCTTGTTGACCGGGGTGAGTGGGGTGTCGCCGGGGAGGCGCGTGTTGTGCTTGGTCAGCACCCGGTCGGTGTGCGGGAACCAGTAGAACTCGAAGTGGTCGACGCCGTTGGCGTGCTCGTCGATCCGTTCCATGGTCTCGCTCAGCCGTGCGGGGGCCTCGACCGCGCGCATGGCGTAGGCGGGTTCGCACAGCAGCGTCATGGACGCGATGACGCCGAGCGCCCCGAGGCCGAGCCGCGCCGCGTTGAACAGTTCGGCGTTTTCCTCGGCGGAGCAGTTCACCACCGAGCCGTCCGCCAGCACGATCTGCAGCCCGCGCACCTGGGTGGCCAGGCCACCGAAACGGGCGCCCGTGCCGTGGGTGCCGGTCGAGATCGCGCCCGCGATGGACTGCACGTCGATGTCGCCGAGGTTCGTCATCGCGAGACCCAGAGACCACAATGTGGGATTGAGTTCGTTCAGGCGGGTGCCCGCGAGAACCGTGACGAGGGCGCCCGACGGTTCCACCGGGATCACGGACTGGATCCCCGTAAGGTTGTCCAGGCTGATCTGCACGCCGTCGGTGACCGCGACCGGCGTGAAGGAATGTCCGGCACCAATGCACTTGACGTGCAAGCCTTCCGCTGCGGCGCGGGTGATCTCGTCACTCAGCTCCGCGACAGTCGCGGGCGCGGCGAGGCGAGTGGGCCGTGCGCTCGCGCAGCCGGCCCAGTTCTGCCAGAAATGTGATTCCATTCACTCACTATCTCCTGGACGATCGTCCAGGTCAACACCTTCTACGGAACTGGCTCCGGCGTTCTAGGATCGGCAGATGCTGAATAGGCTTCCTGCGGACGAACGTCGCGCCCAACTCGTCGAGTCCGCGATGGGTATCGCGGAGCGCACCGGGATCAACTCCGTCACCATTCGTGCCGTCGCCGAGGAGGCGGGGGTCTCGCTCGGGGTGGTCCACTATTGCTTCGAGAACAAGGAGGCGCTGGTCGCCGCCATGGGCGAGGCCCTCGTTCTCCAGCTCAGCGGTGCGCTGCGGTACGCATTCGGCACGGCGCAGGGAGAGGGCGACCAGAGCGGCCTGCGTGGCCTGCGCGAGGTGCTGCACAGCGGCCTGTCCAATATGTGGCCGCTCATCGAGATGACGCCGAACCGGCAGTTGCTCACCTATGAGATCACCGCGTACGGACTCAGGCAGCAGGCCGCGGGTGCCGAGCTCGCCGGATCCATCGCCTCCCTGCAGTACCAGACCATGGACGTCGAGGCGACCGCCTTCCTCGAGGAGACGGCCCGGTACACCGGGACCACCTGGACCGAGCCGGTCGAACACATCGCCCGCTTCTGCCTGGCGGTGATCGACGGCATCGTGCTGCGGTGGCTCGTCGACCGCGACGGCGAGGCGGTGATCGCCCAGCTCGACGACGCGGTGCAGATGATCGCCATGAAGGCGGTCGAGGCGGAAACCGAGCAGGGCTAAAACCTGGACACTCGTCCAACTGAGTGGTTGACTCTGGCCATGACCTCGACCCGCGAACGGCTGGACTCCTACGCCATGACCTCCACCCGCGAACGGCTGGACGCCGCTACCCGTGAACTCGATCCGCCGCTGGCCGCGGTGGACCTGGGCACGCTACGCACCAACGCCGCGGACCTCGTCCGGCGCGCCGGTGGCACCCCGGTCCGGGTGGCCAGCAAGTCGGTCCGCTGCCGGGCGGTGCTCGAGGAGACCCTTGGCTCCGGGCTCACCGCGCAGGGTGGATTCCGGGGCATCATGTCCTACTCGCTGCGCGAGGCGATCTGGCTGGTGCGGCTCGGCGCGCGCGACGTGCTCATGGGGTACCCGACCGTCGACAGGGGTGCGCTCGCCGAGCTCGCCTCCGACCCGGTGCTGCTCGAGTCGATCACGTTGATGGTCGACAACCCGGCCCAGCTCGAGGTGCTGCACGACGCGGCGGGCAGCACCTCGGTGCCCGCCCGGGTGTGCCTCGACATCGACGCCTCGCTGCGGGTGGGCCCCCTCCATCTCGGCGTCCGGCGGTCCCCGCTGCGGACGCCCGAGGAGGCCGAGGTCGTCGCCCGCGAGGCCAAGCGCCGCGGGTTCGTCGTGGTCGGCGTGATGTTCTACGAGGCGCAGATCGCCGGCCTGCCCGACACCAGCGCACCGGTCCGGCTGGTCAAGCGGGCCTCCGCGGCCGAGCTCGCGACCAGGCGCTCGGCCGTCGTCGATGCGGTCACTGCCGCCGTCGGCGAGCTGCAGATCGTCAACAGCGGCGGCACCGGCTCGCTCGAGGTCAGCTCCGCCGACAGCTCGGTCACCGAGGTGACGGCCGGCTCCGGGTTGTACGTGCCGACGCTCTTCGATCGGTACAACGCCTTCACCCCGCGTCCGTCGGTGTACTTCGCGTTGTCCGCGGTCCGCAAGCCGACGTCCCGCATCGCCACCCTGTTCGGCGGCGGCTACATCGCCTCGGGCCCTGCGGGTCCCACGCGGGTGCCGACCCCCGTCTGGCCCGCGGGCCTCAAGCTCACCAGGCACGAGGGCGCGGGCGAGGTACAGACCCCGGTGACCGGTGATCCGGCCGCCGCCATCCAGATCGGGGACCGGGTCTGGTTCCGGCACGCCAAGGCGGGCGAGCTGTGCGAGCGGTTCAACGAGCTGCACCTGGTCGAGGCCGACGGGACCCGCACCACGGTGCCGACCTTCCGCGGTGAGGGGCAGTGCTTCGGCTAGACGTGCGTCCGCATGAACGCGCCCAGCTCGGCCAGGCCCTCGGGCGTGGAAGGCAGGTAGCGGGTGAGCTCGGGGGAGCGCACGACCACCGCGCGCCACTTCCCGCGCGACACCGCGACGTTCAGCCGGTTCCTGGACAGCAGGAAGCCCATGCCGCGGGGCACCTCGTCGACCGACGACGCCGTCATCGACATGAGCACCACCGCGGCCTCGCGGCCCTGGAACTTGTCGACGGTGCCGACCAGGACCTCGTCGAGCCCCGCGTCGGCGAGGGTTCGCCGGAGCAGGCTCACCTGCGCGTTGTATGGCGCCACCACCAGGATGTCCGACTGGCCGAGCGGGCGGGTGTCGGTGCCGTCGGTCCAGGCCCTGCCGAGCAGCGCCCTGGCCTCGGCGAGGATCGCGGCGGCCTCCTCGGTGGAGCTGGTGGCGTTGCCGTGGTGCTCGACGTACAGCGCCGCGACGCCTGGCTCGACGCCCGCGAGTGCCCGTTGCGTGGTGACCGACTCCTGGGATCGGAGCCGGCCGTCGTAGGACAGCATCGACACGGCCTCGCACACCCCCGGATGCATCCGCCACGTCCGGTCCAGGAAGTAGCCGAGCTCCGGAGGTAGGGCGCCGTGGCCCTGCGCCAGCCAACCCAGCGCCGACGTGTCGACCGGCTCCGGGTGGGTGCCCTGGCTGACCTGCGGCAACTGCTGCGGGTCGCCCAGCAGCAGGAGATTGCGCGCGGAGATGCCGACCGCCACGGTGTTGGCGAGGGCGAATTGGCCTGCCTCGTCGACCACCAGCAGGTCGAGACTGCCGGGCGGTACCCGGTCGGCGTGTGCGAAATCCCATGCGGTGCCGCCGATCACGCAGCCCGCCTGGCCGTGCTCGGCGAGGAACGCGGGAAAGTCGTTGGGATCGAGCTTCGTCCAGGCCGGGTCGGCGGCGAGCCCCGAGCCGGGCTTCTTGGCGACCCGCTCGCCGGGGACGCCGGACCGCACCACCGCATCGAGCATGTTCTCGACCACCGAATGGGACTGCGCGACGACCCCGACCCGCCAGCCGTGCCGGGTGACCAGGTCCGCGACCACCGCGGCGCCGGTGTGGGTCTTGCCGGTGCCGGGCGGGCCCTGCACGGCGAGGTAGGAATCGTCGAGGTCGAGCAGCGCCGCGGTGATCGCGGCCGCGCGCCGGTCGGGATCGGCGGTGGGCAGCGGTGCGCCCGAGCGGGTGCGCGGCGGGATCCGGCGCAGGATGTCCACCGCCGCCGTTGCGGGCATCGCCGGTAGCTCGGCGGCCATGGCGGCGGCCTGCCCGGCGATCGCGGCCTCGATGCGCTGGGTCGGCACCGGCCGACCGGGAGCGAGCGCGATCGGCAGCGCGGTGTGCGGTTCCGCGCCCCGCTTCAGCACCTCTTCGACGACCACCACGTCGCGGACCTCGCCTGTCGGGTCGGCCTCCTCGGTGCAGGAGATCACCGTGACGTCGGTGGTGCCGCGGGTGCGGAGGTCCTCCGATCCGATGCCGGTGGTGGCGTCGTACAGGGCGAACACCTTGTCGCCCGGCCGGGTGGTTGAGCCTGCACCCCAGGAGCCGACGAGCCGGAGGTGCCGTCGCAGGTTCTGCCGCGGGGTCTTCTTGTGCCAGTCCTCGGGCACGCTCGTCGACCGCGCGACGAGCACGTCCGCGGTGTCCGCCCACTCCTCCTCGGCCCGGACCTGCGCGAGCCGGTCGAAGTGTGCCCACCAGAAGGGCTTTCGCTCACGCCGGTGATAGCCGACCGCGGCGGCCATCAGGGCGGCTGCCTGCTGGTCGTCGGTTCGGCGGCCGGGCAGTGTGTCGCCGACGTATGCGCGCAGCGCCTGCTCGGACGGATCGGGCTCCTCGACCACCGAGACGGCGGTCTGCTGGGGGTGCGCCGTCACCCCGTGCTGGGCGGCGATGCCGAGCAGCCAGTCCCGCAGCCGGTGCGTGGACACGCAGTCGTACTCGTTGTAGTCGGCGATGTCGCCGAGCAGGGCCTCGGCCGCCGCGGTCCGCCCGGTGTCGCGCAGCTCGCAGTAGTCGGCGTAGGCGACGATCGAGGCGGCGGCATCGGTGACGTCACCGCCGCGCAGCTGCTCACCCATGTAGAGCGGCTCGAGCTTCTTGATCGAGTACGACGGCGCGCCGACCCGGACCGAGCCGCGGACCACCGGGTACAGGTCGACCAACACGTTCTCCCGCAACAGCGTGTCGACCGCCTCCTCGCCGACGCCGTAGCGGCCCGCCAGGCGCAGCAGGGCGCTCTTCTCGTAGGCCGCGTAGTGGTAGACGTGCATGCCCGGGAACCGCGCGCGCCGCTCGGCGACGTAGTCAAGGAAGTCGATCAGGGCGCGGCGTTCCTGCGCGCGGTCGTGTGCCCAGAACGGGCGGAAGGCCCCGGAGTCCGCCTCGACGACGCCGAACAGGTACTCCAGACCCCAGTCCGGCGACCCGTCCTCGGCCCACATCGGATCGCCCTCGAAGTCGAAGAAGATGTCGCCCGGATCGGGGGCCGGGATCGAGGCCAGCGACCGGGCGCCGTCGATCACCTCGAACACCGGTGCGCCTGTGCGCTCCTGGCGGACCTGTGCCGCCGCCTGCGCCCGCAGCGAGTCGAAGGTGTGCCTGCTCAGGCCCTCGACCGGAACCGACGATGCGGCGAGCGAGTCGAGGTCACCGATGCCGCCGCGGATCAGCTTGTCCCGCTGCGAGGTCCGCATCCCCGCGACCAGCAGCAGGTCGCGCTGCCTGGTCACCTCGGGGGCGCAGTGCTCGCAGCGCCCGCACGCCGAGTACCGAGGGTCAGCCCAGGAGACGGGGCCGCCGTCCCGCCGGTGTCCGTCGAGCACCCGCAGCAGCTCGTCGAGGCGCTGCCGGTACACCGGGGTGATGTCGGCGAGCCGATGCGAGGAGACGCTGTTGTCCCCGAGGACGAGGTGCGCGAGCGGCGCGGGTTCGATCCCGTCGGCGGCGAGCGCGTCGGCATAGGCCGCGAGCTGCAGCAGCGCACTGACGTTGGCCCGCCGCGCGAGCTTCGTGTCGTACACCGCGTACCGGCCGTCCTCGCGCACCAGGAAGTCGCAGAAACCGAGGAACCGGCCGTCGAAGAAGGTGCCCTGGTAGATCACGTCCGCGCCGGCCCGCGCGGCCGCGATGGTGGCCTTGTTCGCCCGGGTCAGCTCCTCCCAGTCCACGCGCGGCCGGTCGATGCGGACCACGCCGTCGCCGAACCGCTCGACGTACAGGTCGAGCTGCCGCCGCTCGTGGGCGTCGCCGAGTCCGGAGGTGCGTGCCAGCATCGGGTCCTCGCGGTCCTGGCCTTCGGGCTCGGACCGCCCCAGCTTGACGTCGAGGCGGCGCAGCAGTGCGTACTCGCAGGCTGCGGCCTGCGACAGATCGCTGGCGCTGTGGATCAACACGTCGTCGAGGAGGAACACGGGGACGACTATCGCAGACGGCACCGACCGATCCGGGTGAACGCCACCCAGATCCGGGCGCGGTCGATCGTCAGCCGCGTCCGCCGCAGGCCGCGGAGATCCCGGCCAGTGCCTGGGCCGTCGTCAGCTCGGCGTCGAGTGTGGGCTCCCCTGGCTGGGCCGGGTCGGCGGGGTGGTGGACCCCGAGCACCGTCACCGGGCGACCGTCGCCGGGGGTGAGCGTCAGCCGGGCGCCGGGCGCGAATCCGGGAGCGGGCTCCGGCGGTACGACGCCCGCTGCCCCGAGCGCGCGCAGTGTCGCGTCCCAGCCTGCCGGTCCGAGCGCGACGATCACCCGGACCCACGGGCGCACCTCGGCGTACTCCCGTTCCAGCCACGACGCGTCGCCGACCGCGGAGACGATCCGGGTCCCGAACAGGTGCTGGCCTGCCGCACGCAGGCCGGTTGGCC
Organism: Rhodococcus sp. UNC363MFTsu5.1; assembly: GCF_000686785.1. NCBI lineage: Bacteria > Bacillati > Actinomycetota > Actinomycetes > Mycobacteriales > Nocardiaceae > Rhodococcus > Rhodococcus sp. UNC363MFTsu5.1. Next base: position 38,147 of record NZ_JMLO01000034.1, on the reverse strand, counting down.
TTGAGGCGACACCGATGCGGTGCAGCGCCCCTGCGATCCGGTCCTCCGCGGCCGGGTCCGGCGCCGGGTCCACGATCAGCAGCTTGGGCAGGGTGTCGCCGTATCCGGGCACAATCGTCGACATGAGCCCTATTGAACCCGATCCGGCGCTGGTCGACGCGGCCCGTACCGCGGGCCGAGTGGTGGTGTTCTCCGGGGCGGGTATGTCCGCCGAGTCCGGCGTGCCGACGTTCCGTGACGCGCTCACCGGGCTGTGGCAGCGGTTCGACCCGACCGAGCTGGCCACCCCGCAGGCGTGGGAGCGCGATCCCGAGCTGGTGTGGGCCTGGTACGAGTGGCGCAGCGCGCTGGTGCGGCGGGTCCAGCCGAACGCAGGCCACCGCGCCGTGGCGGACTGGGCACGGTTCGCCGAGGTGGCCGTGGTCACCCAGAACGTCGACGATCTACACGAGCGGGCAGGCTCCGACGTCGCCGCGCACCTGCACGGCAGCCTGTTCGCGCCGCGGTGCAGTGCGTGCGGAACGGCGGCACACGTCGACGTCGGTCCGGATCGGGTCCCGGTGGAACGTCTTTCGCCACCGGAGTGTGCCGCGTGTGGCGCTGCGGTCCGGCCGGGTGTGGTGTGGTTCGGCGAGCAGTTGCCGCAGGCGGTGTGGGAGGTCGCGGAGCGCGCCGTCGAGGGGTGCGACCTCATGGTGGTCGTCGGCACATCCGGGATGGTGTACCCGGCGGCCGAACTCCCCGCGCGGGCGGCCGCGTCGGGTGCGACGGTGGTCGAGATCAATCCGGAGCCAACCGAATTGACCGCCGTGGCGACCCATTCCTGGCGGGCCACCGCGGCCGAGGCGTTGCCTGCGCTGGTGGCGGCCTGCGCTTCGTCCTAGAAGGTCCGCAGCGCCTCACGGCTGAGCTGGTAGCCGTGCCCGGAAACCTCATTGGCGCAGAGCAATCCGCCCTCGGTGCTCAGACAGCCGAAGGCGCCCATCCTGATGCTGCTGCCGTACGGCAGTACCTTGCTGCCCCGGGTGACCAGCGGCCTTGGCAGACACACACCCGCGCCGACGCCCTCGTCGGTGAGCATCGCGTAGTCGGGGAACCACTGGCACGGTTCCTTCGCGTCCGCGGGTTTGGCCGCGGACGGATAGGTGTGGTCGGCGACCTCGCAGAGCAGGACGGTCGGCTCCTTCGGCGTCGAGCAGCGGATGTTGCCGCTCGGTGTCGTGAAGTGGAACCCGATGGTGGGCGCGGCGGGGGAGGAGTCGGTCTCCTTCGCGTCGTGGTAGGTCTCGGGGTCGACTGCGGCCCCGGCGGCGATCCGGGCGGTGTCGGTGGCGGCACCCGGAGTCGGCTGTCGCGTCGGCGCCTGCTCCCTGGACGTGGCGGGGGCGCCCCAGCCCTCGGCGGCGACCGCCGTCCCCTCGATGCCCGCGCCGCCACATCCGCTCGCCGCGACGCCGATCGTGACGGCGCCGAGGGTGCGGAGGAGGGTGGGGGCACATGCGAGGAACCGTCGCGGCATCGGTCGACTATCTCAGATGATTTCGTGCCGCCGCGCGGTGCGCTGACGGCACAATGTCCCGATGCCATTCTTCTCGGGGGTCAGCGGGCAGGTCCACTATCGATATTGGCCGGTGCCCGATCCGGTCGTTGTCTTGGTGTTCCTGCACGGGTTGGGCCAGCACAGCGGTAACTATCACCGGTTCGGACGGGCCATGTCGGCGCAGCGGATCGAGGTGTGGGCCCTCGACCACATCGGCCATGGTCTGTCGGAGGGCGACCTCGGGGTGATCGGTCCGCTGCCAGGACTGGGCGACAATGCCCTGCGGCTCGCCGCGATCGCCGAGGAGCAGCGGCCGGACCTACCGGTGGTCGTGATGGGGCACTCGCTCGGCGCGGCTGCGGCGCTCGCCGCGATCGAGGCGGAGCCGGCGAGGTTCGACGCGGCCGTGCTCAGCGCACTCCCTCGCGTCATCGCCACCCGGCCGCCGATCGCGACCCAGTTGCCGATCCTGGCCCTGCACGGTGTCGACGACAGGATGGCCCCGATCGACCCGGTCAGGTCGTGGGCGGCGGCGCTGCCGACCGCCGCGATGCGCGAGTATCCGGATGCCGGTCACGATCTGCTGCACGAACCGGTGCACCGGGTCGTGACTTCCGACGTCGCGGCCTTCGTGCTGGGTACCGTTCAGGAATGACACCGGACCAACACCTCGAGACACTGCGGACCGAGGGTCTGCGGCTCGCCGCGATGCCCGCCGAGGCGCTTGACGCCCATGTCCCCACGGTGCCGGGGTGGACCATGGAACGGGTCGTGCGACACACCGGGAAGGTGCACCGATGGGTGCGGGCAACGCTCGCGGCGGGGCCGGAAGCCGAGATGGACGGGGCAGGGCAGCCTGAGTCGCTGCCGCGTGGCCCGGACTGCCTGCCCGCGTATCGAGAGTCCCTCGAGCAGCTCCTGGCCGAGATCGACGCCCATGATTTCGACCGCGGGGCACCGACGTTCGCGGGTCCGGGCACCGTCGGGTTCTGGGCGCGCAGGCAGGCCCACGAGGTGGCCGTGCACCGGGTGGACGCGGCCGACGCCCTGCACGCCGCGGGCGGACCCCCGCCGGCCGACATCGCCGCGGAGTCGGCCGCGGACGGCGTCGACGAGTGGGCCCGCCTGATGTTGGTCCGCGCCATGCCGGCCGATCGGATCCCGCAGGAGCTGCACGGCAGGACCGTGCACCTGCACGGCACCGACACCGACGATGCAGAATGGCTGCTGCGGTTCGGACCCGATGGGATCACGGTCGAGGCCGGGCACGCCAAGGGCGACGTCGCGGTCCGCGGCACCGCGCAGGAACTGCTGCTGACGATGTGGCGGCGGCGACCGCTCGCGGCGCTCGAGGTGTTCGGCGACGTCACCGTGGCGCAGCGGTTGGTGGATGCGGCCCGGATCTAGCCCGACGAGCGTGGCGGGTGGAACCGCGTCGGGCGCGTGTGCGTCCAACCGGAACAGGGGCACGTAGTCGGGATGGACAGTAGGGATGGAGTGTCGATGGCGACCTCGGACAACTGCAACGAACTGAACGGCCTCCTGCCGGCCTTCGTCGCTCCGGTGCCGGGGGTCTGAGCCGGATGCGGTGGAACCTCAGCCCGGACGAGTTCGACCACGCCTGGCGCGAGGCCGGACACGACGGGTTCCCGTACCCGCTGGAGGTGCGTCGCACCGTCGACGACGGTGCCGTGCACGCTCGCGTGCTCTCCGATTGGTACGAGGGCTATCGCTCCGCGGAGCTCACCGTTGCGCTGGGAATTCTCGCGAAACCGTCCGTGCGAGTGGAGATATTCGGGGTGGAGGGCGGCGCCGCCATCAGCGACGGCCTGCCTGCCGCGGTTAGCGACGGGCGGCTCACCGCCGAATGGGATGGTCGGCCTGCAGCCGTGGTCCGGGTTCTCGGGTGCGCGAGCGAGCGCACCTCCGTGGTGGTGGCGCAGCGACCCGGGCTCACCGCAGACACGGGCGGGGACCTGGCGATGTGTCTCGGCGGGGTGGACACGCTGGCCCAGCGCATCGCGGACATGTTGCCGGGGGCCGAGGCGGGTGGCAGGAGGCCGCTGAGGGCTCCGGTGTCCGAGGTTCGCGGCGGCCGCCGGTCCTCACTCTTGGTGCCGGTGCGCTCGGCGACTTCGGCGGCCCGTATCCGAGCGCTGCTGGACCTGCCGCGGAACGGGGTGGGGCAGGTGACCGTGACCACCGGGCTCGACCAGGACGCGTCGTCGGCGAGCCGGGCGTTCAGCTGGATCGACGTGAGCGGTGACGGTCGGTACCTGGTGCGGACCGAGTCCGCGGTCGAGATCCGGCCGCTCTCGGTCGCCGACTTCACCGCGGAGCTGCGCGCGGATCTGCCGGCGACCTACTGAGCGTCGATCAGGTCATGATGACCGCGTCGGCCGAGCCGAGCGCGAGCGCGAGGTTGTTGAAGAACGTCGTCACCGGGTCGTACACGAGTACGTCCTGCGGGTTGAGCATCTGGCACTCCTCCTGATAACCGAATGGGTCGTCCCCCCGATCGGAGGGACGACCCATTCACTCATGGTCGGGGACCGCTCAGGAGTAAATGGCCTCGATTGCCGTCGCGAACTCCTGGTGGATGATGTTGCGCTTGAGCTTGAGGGTGGGGGTCAGCTCGCCGGTCTCGACGGTGAAGTCCACATCGAGGATGCGGTACTTCTTGATCTGCTCCGGGTTGGAGACCTTCTTGTTCCCCTCGGCCACCGCGGCGTCGATCTCGGCGACCAGGTCGGCGTGCTTGACGATCTCCGAGATCGGGGTGTCCGCGGCGATGCCGTTGCGCTCGAGCCAACCCGGCAGAGCCTCGGGGTCGATGGTGATCAGCGCGCCGATGAACGGCTTCGCGTCGCCGACGACCAGGCACTGGCTGATCAGGGCGTGGGCACGCAGCGCGTCCTCGAGCACGGCAGGGGCGACGTTCTTGCCGCCTGCGGTCACGATGATCTCCTTCTTGCGACCGGTGATCGAGACGAAGCCCTCCGAGTCGATGGCACCGAGGTCGCCGGTGTGGAACCAGCCGTCGCGGATGGAATCCGCGGTGGCCGCATCGTTGTGCCAGTAGCCGCCGAACACGACCGGGCCCTTCACGAGCAGCTCGCCGTCGTCTGCGATCTTCGCCGCATGCCCGTTGATCGGCTTGCCGACGGTGCCGACCTTCTGGGCGGTCGTGGTGTTCACGGTGATCGCGGCGCTGGTCTCGGTGAGGCCGTAGCCCTCGTAGATCGGGAGGCCGATGCCCCGGAAGAAGTGGCCGAGTCGCGCGCCGAGCGCCGCGCCGCCGGACACCGCGCGGTCACACTCGCCGCCGAGCGCCGCCCGCAGCTTGCCGTAGACCAGCTTGTCGAACAGGGCGTGCTTGAGCTTGAGTCCGAGGCCGGCGCCGCCGGTGTCCTGGGCCTCGCTCCATGCGATGGCGGTGTCTGCGGCCTTCGCGAAGATCTTGCCCTTGCCGCCGTCCTCGGCCTTCTGCTTGGCGGAGTTGTACACCTTCTCGAACACGCGCGGCACCGAGAGGATGAAGTTCGGCTTGAACGTCGCGAACTGCTCGAGCAGGGTGCTGATGTCGGCGGTGTGACCGACGGTCACCTTGTTGTCGAAGGCGCCGAAGGAGATGGCGCGGGCGAACACATGCGCCAGCGGCAGGAACATCAGGGTGCTCTGGCCCTCGTACATCGCGTCGTCCAGCGCGATCTTCACGGCCTTGGACTCGGCGTAGAAGTTGGAGTGGGTGAGCTGGACGCCCTTGGGGCGGCCGGTGGTGCCGGAGGTGTAGATGAGCGTGGCGGGGGAGGAGGCGTTCACCTGCCCGCGGCGCTCGTGCAGCTCCTCGTCGGTGATGGCGGAGCCGCGGGCGGTGAGCTCGTCGAGGGCTCCCGCCTCGATCTGCAGCATCTCCCGCAGCGCGGGGGCAGCCTCGGCGACGTCCTTGACGGTGGCGGCGTGCTTGGCGGTCTCGACAACCAGGATGGAGGTGGCGGAGTCCTCGAGGATCCACTGCGCCTGGTCGGCCGAGGAGGTCTCGTAGATCGCGACGGTGCAGCCGCCCGCGGTCCAGATGGCGTAGTCCAGCACGACCCACTCGTAGCGGGTGGCGGACAGGATGGCGACGCGATCACCGAGCGCGATCCCGGAGGCCATCAGGCCCTTGGCGACGCCCTTGACCTGCGCTGCGAACTCGGCCGCGGTGACGTTGACCCAGGCGCCGTCGACCAGCCGCTTGAAGGGTACGTGCTGGGGGCTCTCCTTTTCGAGGCGGAACACCGTATCGGCCATCGAGATGTCTTCCGGGATGGAAAACGACGCCGGAACTTCGAACTCTCGCACTGTGACCCCTCCAGGTACTACTGACGTGTGGAGTGTGCATTGGATCACATCCGTGGTCGGTATGCACTCTCAAGGCTGTCCGGATTGCGAGGGTTCACCCCCGCTTCGGGGAGTTACGTGTAACTCCAAGTCGCGTGATCTGCGGGTTTTTCGCCGAGTTGAGGCGAAGATCACGTGTCGAGCAGGTCGGTCACCTCCTGGTCCGTGAGCTGGTGGAAATCCCGGTAGGCGCCGCCGACACCGCCGAGCCAGCGCGGGACCAGCGGGCAGATCACCTCGTCCGCTTCCTTCTGCAGCCGGGCGACCGCCTCCTCTGAGGAGACCGGCACCGCGACCACGACGCGTGCGGCTCGCTCGGCCCTGGCCACCCGGCAGGCGACCGCCGCCGTCGCCCCGGTGGCCATACCGTCGTCGACGATCACCACGGTCCGGTCCCGCAGCGGGATCCGCCCCCGATCGCCGCGCAGGACCCGCGAGCGTCGCTCGAGTTCGCGGCGCTCCCGCGATTCGACGGTGGCCAGCGCGAGCGGACTCATCCCGGTCTGTGCGAGGACGTCGTCGTTGAGCACCCGGATGCCGCCCTCGCCGAGCGCGCCCATCGCGAGTTCCGGCTGCCACGGCACGCCGAGCTTGCGGACGAGGATCACGTCGAGTTCGCCGCCGAGCTCGTGCGCGACCTCGGCCGCGACCGGCACCCCGCCCCTCGGCAGCCCAAGCACGAGCGGATCCGCGTCGCGCAGGTGGCCGAGCGACTCGGCCAACGCGCGACCGGCCTTCGCGCGGGTCTCGTACAGCATCCTGTGTTCGACGCTACGCCGATCGAGAGCCTCCGGCGCCTGCGCTTCAGCGTTCGGTGATGCCGAATCGGCGCAGCTCGAGCGCCGGGTTGGTCGCCCGCACCTGGGCGATCCGCTCGGCGGTGGCCTCGGCCCGCGCGGTCCCGACCTGGTCGCCGAGCGACGCGAGCACCACGCCCATCGGGTCGACGATCATCGAGTTGCCCGCGCCGGTCCTTGCGCTCTGGTCGGCGGCGGCGACGTAGATGGTGTTCTCGATCGCCCGCGCCCGCACCAGGGTCGTCCAGTGGTCCTCCTTGAGCGGCCCCGGCACCCACTGGGCCGGTAGCAACAGCACCTCAGCGCCCGCGTCCACGATCCGCCGGGTGACCTCGGGGAATCGCAGGTCGTAGCAGGTCTGCATGCCGAAGGTGAGCCCGTCCACCTCGAAGGTCGCCGGATCGTCGATCGCGCCGGCGCGGAAGAACTGGGATTCGCGGTAACCGAATGCGTCGTAGAGGTGCAGCTTTCGGTAGACGGCGGCGATCCGGCCGTCGGGCGCGGCGGCGACAAGGGTGTTGGAGACCCGCTCGTCGCCGTCGAGTGCCTCGTTGATGCCGGCGACCACGTGTACGCCGAACTGGCCGGCGATCTCGAGCATCCCGCCGACGAACGGGCCGTCCAGCGGTTCGGCGGTGGCGAGGATGCGTTCGTCGGTTGGCGGCGCGGTGAACATGGCGTACTCGGGCGCCACCACCACCTGCGCGCCGCGCGAGGCCGCCTCGCCGACGAGGTTCCGCAGCGTCAGGTGGTTCTCCCGCTTGTCCTGTCCTGCGGAGAACTGGGCAACGGCGATCTCGACCATGGCACGAGTATGGCCCAGCCGGTGGGCGCGCCGCGGGCGCGCCCACCGGTGCGTCCTACCCCGTGGAGGTGAGGTTGCCGTCCAGGTAGGCCTGGTACGCGGGCAGATCCAACATGCCGTGTCCGGACAGGCCGATGACCAGGACCTCCGGCTCGGTCAGTCCGCGCGCGTACTCGGCGCAGGCGGCGATCGCGTGCGCGGACTCGGGTGCGGGCACGATGCCCTCGGCGCGCGCGAACAGCACGCCCGCGGCGAACGAGTCGGTCTGGTCGACGGCCTGGCCCTGCACGTAGCCCAGCTCGACGGTGTGGCTGAGCAGTGGCGCCATGCCGTGGTAGCGCAGGCCGCCCGCGTGGATCGGGTCCGGGACGAAGTCCTGGCCGAGGGTGTGCATCTTCAGCAGTGGCGTCAGGCCCGCCACATCGCCGTGGTCGTAGCGGTATTCGCCCTTGGTGATCGAGGGGCAGGCGGCCGGCTCGGCGGCGATGATGCGCGTCGTGGCCCGCTCGTGCAGCACCTCGCGGATGAACGGGAACGCCAGCCCGGCCAGGTTGGATCCGCCGCCCGCGCAGCCGAACACCACGTCCGCGTTGGCCTCGCCCGCCGCGCGCAGCTGCTCGACGGCCTCGAGGCCGATGACGGTCTGGTGCAGGACCACGTGGTTGAGCACGCTGCCGAGCGCGTAGCGGGCGTCGGGGTCGCCTGCCGCGACCTCCACGGCCTCGCTCACCGCGATGCCGAGCGATCCGGGGGTGTCGGGGAACTCGGCGAGCATCTTGCGACCGGACTCGGTGAGGTCGGACGGGCTCGGGTGCACGGTGGCGCCATAGGTCTCGATCAGGTGGCGTCGGTACGGCTTGGAGGCGTACGACGCCCGCACCTGCCAGACCTCGAGCTCGATGCCGAACTTGGCGCACGCGAAGGACAGCGCGCTGCCCCACTGCCCGGCGCCGGTCTCGGTGGTGATCTTCTTGACCCCGTCCTGGGCGTTGTAATACGCCTGCGCCACCGCGGTGTTGGTCTTGTGGCTGCCCACCGGGCTGACGCCCTCGTACTTGACGTAGATGCGGGCCGGGGTGCCGAGCGCCTTCTCGAACTCCTTCGCCCGGATCAGCGGTGCCGGACGCCAGGTCCGATACACCTCGCGGATCGGTTCCGGGATCTCGATGTACTGCTCGGTGGTGGCCTCCTGCGCGATCAGCGCGCTCGGGAACAGTGCCTCGAGGTCGGCGGGCGTGACCGGCTCCCTGGTACCGGGGTGCAGGTGCGGTGGCGGCGGCACGGGCAGGTCCGCAGCGATGTTGTACCAGTGGGTGGGGATCGGCGTCTGCTCGGACACGGGCGCTCCTGGTCGGGATTCGGGCGAATGGGACGGGCACATTGTGATCAGCGGCACTCGCGGTGCCGCGACCAGGGTGGCCGTTACGGCCCGTTCGGGTCTATATCCTAGTGCTAGGATATAGACATGCCCGCAGAGCTGACCGAATCCGAGGTGACCCTTCTCGGCCTGATCGCCGAGCGTCCGCGCCACGGCTTCGATCTCGAGAAGGTGATCGGCGAGCGCGGCATGCGGCAGTGGACCCAGATCGGGTTCTCCTCGATCTACTACCTCCTCGGCAAGCTCGAAAAGCGCGGCCTCATCGAGGAGGTGGCGGCCCCGTCGGGCGGCCCAGGCCGGGCGCGCCGGGTCTACGCGATCACCCCGGCAGGACTGGCGGCGGCCGCGGAGCGGACCGCGGCGTTCCTTGCCGAGCCGTCCGCGGTCGCCGCGCCGGTGCTGGTCGGGATGGCCAACTGGCCTCTGCTCCCGCCCGTCGAGTCGGTCGGCGCATTGCGGCGACGCTCGGACGCGTTGAGCCGCAAGCGGGCCGAGGTCCTCGCCGCCCGCGATGCCCAGCAGCCGCTGCCGGATTTCGTCGATGCCGTCTTCGAGTACTCGCTCGCGATGCTCGAAGCCGAACAGAACTGGGTCGCCAGGACCCTGACATCCCTTGAGAGGAAACGATGACCAAGCTGGACTTCAAGAAGCAGAAGGAGCTCTACGCGCCTGCCACCGACGACTTCGTGCTGGTGGAGGTTCCGCCGATGTGGTTCCTCATGATCGACGGCCACGGTGATCCGAATGTCGCCGAGGACTACCGGCTTGCGGTGGAGGCGCTGTACGCCGCGTCGTACGCGGTGAAGTTCGCGAGCAAGAACGGCCACGAGGCCGACTACGTGGTCGGCCCGCTGGAGGGCCGGTGGTGGGCACCCGATCCCGCGGTCTTCGTCGACCGCAGCAAGTCGGAGTGGAACTGGACGATGCAGATCCGGCAGCCGGACTGGATGGCCCCCGAGGAGGTCGTGGCCATCCTGGCGGAGACGGAGTCCAAGAAGAAGCTGCCCACCGTGGGGCAGTTGCGGCACGAACGGCATGAGGAAGGCCTGTCGGTGCAGATCATGCACGTCGGCTCCTATGACGACGAGGCGCCGACCCTCGAGCGGTTGCACTCCGAGTTCATCCCCGGTCGCGGTCTCGAATTCAACGGCAAGCACCACGAGATCTACCTCGGCGACCCCAGGAAGTCCGCGCCCGAGAAGCTGCGGACGGTACTCCGTCAGCCCGTCCGGCAGGCGTCGGCGACGGGCGCGACGAGGGCGTGACCGTCGGCTCCGGGCGGCGACGTACTAAACTCCTGGTGAGATGAGCGACACCGAGCACAACCCCGAGCCGGAAACCGACACCACCACCTTTGCCGATCTGGGCATCGATGAACGGGTGCTGCGGGCACTCTCGGACGTCGGCTACGAGTCGCCGTCGCCGATCCAGGCCGCGACCATCCCGCCGCTGATGTCAGGAAACGACGTCGTCGGCCTCGCGCAGACCGGCACCGGCAAGACCGCGGCGTTCGCCGTTCCGATCCTGTCCCGCATCGACACCGAACAGAAGCGGCCGCAGGCCCTGGTGCTGGCGCCGACCCGCGAGCTGGCGCTGCAGGTGGCGGAGGCGTTCGGCAAGTACTCGGCGCACATCCCCGGGCTGAGCGTGCTGCCGATCTACGGTGGCCAGGCCTACGGTGTGCAGCTGTCGGGCCTGCGGCGCGGGGCGCAGATCATCGTCGGCACCCCCGGCCGGGTGATCGATCATCTGGAGAAGGGCACCCTCGACCTCTCGCACCTGGACTACCTGGTGCTCGACGAGGCCGACGAGATGCTCAAGATGGGCTTCCAGGACGACGTCGAGCGGATCCTGGCCGACACCCCCGAGTACAAGCAGGTGGCGCTGTTCTCGGCGACCATGCCGCCGGCGATCCGCAAGATCTCCAAGCAGTACCTGCACGATCCGGTCGAGATCACCGTCAAGTCGAAGACGTCGACCGCCTCGAACATCAGCCAGCGGTACGTGCAGGTCGCGCACCAGCGCAAGCTGGATGCGCTCACCCGGGTCCTCGAGGTGGAGACCTTCGAGGCGATGATCATCTTCGTCCGCACCAAGCAGGCCACCGAAGATCTCGCCGAACGTCTGCGGGCGCGCGGGTTCTCGGCCGCCGCCATCAACGGCGACATCGTCCAGGCGCAGCGTGAGCGCACCATCGGTCAGCTCAAGAGCGGTGCGCTCGACATCCTGGTCGCCACCGACGTCGCGGCCCGCGGTCTCGACGTCGAGCGCATCTCGCACGTCGTCAACTACGACATCCCGCACGACACCGAGTCCTACGTCCACCGCATCGGCCGCACCGGCCGCGCGGGCCGCTCCGGCGAGGCGTTGTTGTTCGTGGCGCCGCGGGAACGGCACCTGCTCAAGGCGATCGAGAAGGCCACGCGGCAGCCGCTGACGGAGATGCAGCTGCCGACCGTCGAGGACGTCAACGCGCAGCGCGTCGCCAAGTTCGGCGACTCGATCACCGAGAGCCTGAACTCCGACAACCTGGCGCTGTTCCGGACGCTGATCGAGGACTACGAGCGCGAGCACGACGTCCCGCTCGCCGACATCGCGGCGGCCCTTGCCGTGCTCTCGCGTGACGGGGACACGTTCTTGATGCCGCCCGAGCCGCCCGCGCCGCCGCGCCGCGAGCGTGAGCCCCGCGGGGAGCGCCCGCCCCGCAAGTTCGACGAAGGGCCCAAGTTCGGGCGGGAGGGGCAGGAGCTCGCCACCTACCGGATCGCGGTCGGCAAGCGGCACAAGGTGGCGCCCGGCGCGATCGTCGGCGCGATCGCCAACGAGGGTGGTCTTCGGCGAAGCGACTTCGGCCACATCAGCATTCGGCCCGATCACAGCCTGGTGGAGCTGCCGGCGGACCTGGCGAACGAGACCCTCGAGGCGCTGCGGCGGACCCGGATCTCCGGCGTGCTCATCCAGCTGACCCCTGACCAGGGCCCGCCGGGGCACCGGCCCTCGCGCGACGGCGGCAAGGGCAAGTTCGACCGCAAGCCCAAGCGGGACCGCTACTGACGCTCGGCCTCGGCCACCAAGGCCGAGGCCCGCGCGCGGGTGAGGGTGCGCCCGCGCGCGATGCCGGCCTCGAGGCGGTCGGCCGGGACCTCCGCGCGGAGCTCGCGGTCGTAGCGCGCGAGGTCGACCGGGTCCATGGCCTGTGGGTCGTATCCCATCAGCGCACCCTGCCTGGACACGAAGCCGGTCAGTTCGGCCGCGGTGTCGTGGTCCCCGCGCCGGAACAATGCGTAGGCGAGCGTGGCCAGCGCCACCAGCCAGGAGGTCAGGTCGCCGTTGGACTCGCACACCCGCGCCATCCGGACCAGCTTGCCTTCGGCCGGGCCGCCCCATTTTCCCTGTGCGAGATCGGTTTTGGCGTTGATCCACAGCGCGGATGCCTCGCACCACCCGTAGCCGTTCTCGGCGGCGACCCGCACCGCCTCGTCCAGGTGCCTGCCGGCGCTCTCGAAATCACCGCCACGGAAGTCGGCGGTGCCCAGACACATCAACGCCTCCGCGTGGGTGAACGGCTCGTCGGTGCGTAGCGCGTGGGCCAGTGCGTGCCCGGCGTGTTCGCGGGCCTGCTCGACGAGCCCGGACCCGGCCTCGAAGAAGGCGAGGATGAGTGCGGCTTCCGTCCTGGCGACGTCGTCGTCGGTGCGGGTGTGGAGTTCGGCCAGGTAGCCGAAGGCCTCGAGCAGGCCGGCCATGTCGCCGGCCAGGTAGCGGATCAGCGTCACCCCTGAGACGGCACGCACCCGGGTCGGGCTGAGACGCTCGCCTGGGATGGGGCAATCGCGTTGCCGCAGTGCCTGATCGAGGTAGCTCAACGCCTCGGCCACATGACCGCTCCGGTACCAGTACCAGTACACCCCGCCCGCGATCCGGAAGTAGGTCTCGTCGTCGTGCAGGCAGGCCTCCAGTGCCGCGCGCACGTTGGCGATCTCCAGGTCGAGCCGACGCATCCACTCGGTGCTCTGCGGACCGCGCAGCCCGTAGTGGGCGCCGTCGGCCATCTCGCAGACCCAGCGGGTGTGCCGCTCGCGCACCGCGGCGGTGAGTTCGGGCCGCCGGACCAGGGCGGCGTAGCGCCGGAGGGTCTCGAGCATCCGGTACCGCCGGGGGTCGCCGCCGACGACGAGGATCAGCGACTTCTCGACCAGTGAGCCGAGGTCGGTGAGCAGGTCGGGGGAGTCGGTGATCGCCCGTGCACCGTCCAGGTCGAAGCCGCCGCTGAAGATCGCAAGGGACTGGAACAGCTCTTGTTCCGACGGCGACAGCGAGTGGTACGACCAGTCGACCGCCGCCTGCATCGTGGCGTGCCGTGCGTTGGTCCGCGAGCCCCCGCGAAGCACCGAGAACCGGTCGTCGATGTTCGCGAACAGCTGCCGCACGGACAGGGTGCGGCACTGGGCCGCGGCCAACTCGATGGCGAGCGGCATGCCGTCGAGCTCGGTGCAGAGCGTCGAGATCAGCTCGTGCTCGGCGTCGTCGGGTTCGAAGCCGCGGGACTGGGCGGATGCCCGCTGGACGAACAGTGATACCGCTTCGCCCCCTCGGCCCTCGGACAGCGGCGGCACCTCGTAGACGAATTCGCCTGCGGCCCCGAGTGCCTCACGGCTGGTGGTGAGGATCCGGACGCGGGGACAGGTGGACAGCACGGTGTCGACGAAGTCCGCCACCGGCGCGAGTACCTGCTCGCAGTTGTCGAGCACGAGCAGGAGTTCTCGATCGCGGAACACGGCCGCGAGTGGATCGGATCCGCCCGAGATCGTCACGCCCATCGCGGTCGCGATGGCGTCGGTGACGTGGGATTTCTCGCAGGCCCCCGCGAGTTCCACGAGCCAGGGCCCGTCGGCGTCCTCGCGCCTGCGCGCGGTCTCGAGCGCCAGCCGGGTCTTACCCATGCCGCCCGCACCGGTGAGCGTGACGAGGCGGTGCGTGCGGATCAGCGTGGCGAGTTCGGTGAGCTGGGGCGCCCGCCCCACCAGCGGGGAGAGGGTGAGGGGGATGTTGTGCGCGAACGGATCCGGCGCCGCGGGCTGGGTCGGCGGTTGGGCTGCGGCCGGGACCGTCGGTGCGGGCGTCAGGGCGACGTCGTGGTCGAGGATCGCGGCCTGTAGCGCCAGCAGGCTGGGGCGCGGATCGGTCCCGAGCTCGTCGGCGAGCGTCTCCCGCGCCCGGCGCAGCGTGTCGAGGGCCTCGCCGGGGCGGCCGGCCAGGTAGTGCGCGCGGGCCAGCAGTTCCCACGACCGCTCCCGGAGCGGGTGCCGACGAGTGAACGCCTCCAGCCGGGCCGCCGCGGATCCGTACTCGCCCAACGCGAGTGCGGCCTCCATCCGATCCTCCACCGCGTCGAGCCGGAGCGCGTCGAGCCGGCCCGCCTCGACGGACACGGCTTCGGAGTCGGTGACGTCCGCATACGCGCCGCCGCACCAGTGATCCAGTGCGGCGTCGAGGGTTTCGGCTGCCGCCGCGGCGTCGCCCTCGACGAGAAGTGTTCTGCCAGCTCGTGCCAGCGTGGTGAACTGCTGCCAGTCCGTGGCATCGAGTTCGAGCGCGTATCCGTTGCCGCGCCGGGTCAGCACCCGCGATCGCGACCCGGGACGGTGGGGATCGAGCGCCCGGCGAATCCGCGCGACATAGCCCTGCAGGGTGACCTTCGCGCTCGGCGGCGGATCGGCACCCCACAGGTCGTCGATCAGGGCGTCGTCGGAGACGCTCTCGCCTGCCGCGACCGCCAGCCGCGACAGCAACGCCCGCGGCACCGGGCCGCCGATCGAGACGTCCTCGTCGCCGACGAGTACCCGCACCGGGCCGAGGACCTGCAGGTACACGGAGGTCGGAGGCGGTGTGGCGGTGGTCGGTTCGAGCATGCCGATCAGCATAGGGGGCGCGTTTGCCAGCGACTTACCAGTGAGTTGCCAGTGCCGCGCAGCGCACTGCCAATCGCTTTCCACCGCTGCCCGGCACTGTCTGTGGTGTCGGACGGACCGACGCTTCCACTGAAGGAGAGACAGATGCGCAACACCACCATCAACGAGATCCCCGCGGCAGGCGCCGAGCTCAACGAGGCCCAGCTCGCGGCCGTCTCCGGCGGTATGCGTGACCGCGGCCGCTCCAGCAAGGTCATCGACGTGGTCGACGGCTGGACCGGGACCGACGCCGACTTCTGATCGGTCACCCACACGGGAGGCAGGGGGGCGCGGTGCGAACCGCGCCCCCCTGCGCGCCCTCGGGACGTACACGAGGAGCAATCGCCATGCCACAGCCCGCCGCCCACATCCTGGTCCTGACGCAGCCCGGTGACGCCCACGCCGACACGGTGATGGGCCTGCTCCACGCCGCGGGCGCCCGGGTCACCGTCTTCGATCCCGTCGAATTCCCCTCCGCTGCGGCGCTGTCGGTGCGTTACGCCACCGACGGCCGGCGCAGCCGCGGGCTCGTCCGCGACGGTGAGCGGGTGGACCTGGAATCGATCGACGCCGTCTGGTTCCGCCGCCCGCAGGACCCGCGCGCGCACCCCACCGTCACCGACCCTGCCGTCCGCGAGTACGTCGAGCAGGAATGCGAGTCCTTTGCCTCGGGACTCTGGGACGACCTGGATGGGCTCGCCGTGCCGGGCACCAGGTCCGCGATCCGGCTCGCCGGACGCAAGCCGGGGCAGCTCGGCCTCGCGGGACGGCTCGGCTTCGAGCTCCCGCCGACGATCATCACGACCGACCCCGACGAGTTCCTCGACTTCTGGGACGAGAACGAGGGCCGGGTCATCACCAAGCCCTTGCAGCGACCCTGGCTGGTGCGCGGCGACGAAAGCCACGCTCGGATGGCGGAACTCGCGACCACCGTCGACGTGGCCTCTGCCGAGGCGATGCGGCTGTGTCCGCTGATCGTCCAGGGCTACGTGCCGAAGCGGGTGGAACTGCGGGTGACCGTCGTCGGTACGACCGTCTTCGCCGCCGAGATCCACAGCCAGGAGAGCAATCACACCCGTCTCGACTGGCGCTGCTACGACCCGTCCGCGACCCGGTACGCCGTGCACGACCTCCCCGCCGACGTCGCCCGGCGCTGCGTACTCCTGGTCGGCGAGCTCGGTCTGCGGTACGGCGCAATCGATCTGATCGTGACCCCGGACGGCAGGTACGTCTTCCTGGAGATCAATCCGTCGGGCCAGTGGCTGTGGATCGAGGACGCCACCGGGCTGCCCATCTCCGCCGAGCTCGCAGCGCTGCTGTTGAGCTCAGCCGACCGTCACCTCCCGCAACGAACCCTCGGAGCCACCTCATGACCGCACCGACCCCGACCCTGCTCGCCGAGGCGCTGAGCCTGCTGGTGCAGCTCAACGAGTCCTCGACGCGGCCCGACCCCCGTGAGGCCCTCGCCCCGCTGCGCGCCCGGCATCCGCGCACCCGGATGCGGCTGCTCCGGCACCGCGAGGCGCTGGACGATTCCATGCAGTACGGCCTGCTGCTCACCGAGACGGGAGTGGGCACGGCCACCCTCTCCTGGGCGCCCGAGCGTGCCATCCCGTGGTCGCTGCGCGGGACCCAGCGCACCGCCGAATCGATGCTGTTGCGGGTGAACGGGGAGGCGCTCGCGATCGAGGAGGCGATGGCCTACCTCGACGTCATGTGGGAGCGGACCGAGCTGCTGGACCGGCTGATCTCGGTGTGCCTGATCAAGCAGGAACTCGCCGAGAATCCCGTGCGGCTGGCGCCGGGCGTGCTGCAGGACGCCATGGACGCGTTCCGGCGGGCGCGCGGGTTGCTGACGGTGGCGGATACCGAGCGCTGGATGCGTGCCAGGACGCTCAGCCATGCGGCGCTCGAGGAGCTGGTGGAGCGCGAGGCGGCCATCGCGGAGCTGAAGCGGCGGGTCGTGGCGGACCGCGGGCAGGCATGGCTGGCCGAGAACGTCGGCGCCCTCGATCGGGCACGCGTCGCCACCGTGCGATTCGCCGAGCGTGCCGAGGCCGAGCGGTTCCTCGATCTCGTGCGGGCGCGGATGGTCGACGGCGGGGAGCACGCCGTGCGCGCGTTCGGCGCCGCGGCCGCGGCGGAGTTCGCCGCCTCGGCCACGCTCACGGGCGTCGAACTGACCGAGGTGGTCAGGTGCGAGCTACCCGAATCTCTTGCGGGGCCGCTGTTCCTGGCCGAACTCTCGGAGGTGCTCGGTCCCGTGCCGGACGAGCCGGGCTGGCGGGTCGTGCAGGTACTGGCGCGAACTCGGGCGGCGTCGGACGCACGGGCCGATCGGGCGGTGGCGGAGGCGGTGTTCGCGCAGTGGCTGGCGGAGCGGCGCGAGGTCGCTCAGATCGAGTGGTTCTGGGGCGACGCCGCCAAGACACCGACCGGCGCGCCGGTGCACCGGCCGTGACGCGGATAGTCCCCGTCGCCCAGAACGGGATGTCGGACTGCGGTGCGGCGTGCCTGACGATGATCCTCCGGTACTTCGGATCGCACCGCACCGCGGCCGAGGTGGGCGAGGAACTGGGCGCGGGACGGGACGGGTTGACCGCGTTGGCCCTGGTGCAGGCCGCCCGCGGGTACGGACTCGGCGTGCGCGCGCTGGGTGGGCCGGCGCAGATCGTGCTGAGCGGCGAGGTGACCTTGCCTGCCGTGGTGCATTGGCGCGGAGACCATTTCGTGGTGGTCGAGCGGGTCGGGCCGACCTGGGTGCACATCGTGGATCCGGCCCGAGGCAGGCGCAGGATCCGGCACGACGAGTTCGACGAGGGCTATGCCGGGGTGTTGCTGGAATTCGAGCGAGGGTCGCTCGAACCGCACCGGTCCGATCGCGCGCGGGCGCCGTGGCGCCGGGAGTTGGCCTCGCTCCTGCTGCGCGGACGACGCGGCCTGATCGCCCGGATCGTGCTCGCCTCGGCGGCGTTGCAGGCGTTGGGGATGGCCCTGCCGCTGTCGTCGGCCGTCCTGGTGGACCGGGTCATACCGGACGATGATCGGAGCCTGCTGCTCGTCGTGATGCTCGCGGTTGGCGCCGCGTGCCTCGGCTACCTCGGGGTCGGGCTGGCGCGGAGTGCGCTGTTGGTCCTGTTCCGCAGCCAGGTCGACGCGGAGGTCACCGCGACGCTCGTCGAGCGGTTGCTGCGGCTGCCGCTCGGGTACTTCCTCAGGCGGGGGACCGGTGATGTGGTGCAACGCATCTCATCGGTGGGTGCGGTACGTGAGCTGGTCACGGGCCCGGTCGTCGCCGCCCTCCTCGACGGGCCACTCGCGCTCGGTTACCTCGCGGCGGTGTACTGGTGGTCGCCGCTGGTCGGCCTCTGGCTGACCGGTTTCGCGGCGGCGTCGGTCGGCCTCATCGCGCTGAGCAACCGCCGGGTGGTCGAGCTCGGGCAGCGGGAGCTCGCCGGGCAGGCCGCCGCCGAGGGACAGCTGATCGAGGCGGTCGGCGGGATCGAGACGGTGAAGGCCTCCGGCGCCGAGACCGCGGTGCTGACGCAGTGGTCGCGACTGTTCGCCGCGTCGGTGCACGATGCCGCGCGCAGCGGCCTGCTGCAGGGTGCGCTGGACGCGGCGCTCTCGACTCTGCGGGTCGCGGCCCCCGCGGTGCTGATCACCGTCGGTGCGACCCAGGTGATGTCGGGGCAGCAGACGCTCGGTCAGATGATCGCGCTGAACGGGATCGCGCTGGCCGCGCTTGCACCGATCGGTTCGCTCGTCGGCACCCTGCAGCGGCTCCAGGTGGCGGGCGCGCATCTGCGGCGGATCGGCGACATCCTCGAGGCCCCCGCCGAGCAGCACGACCTCGACGTCACGGTTGCGCCCGCGCTTCGTGGATCGATCTCGTTGCGGGGAGTGGGGTTTCGGTACGACCCGCGCTCGGAGTGGGTGCTGCGCGACCTCGATCTCGAGATTCCGGCGGGGGCAACGGTGGCACTGGTCGGACGCTCCGGATCGGGCAAGAGCACTCTCGCACGCCTGCTGCTCGGACTGTTCCCGCCGACCGAGGGATCGGTGCACTTCGACGGCATCGACTCGGTTGGTGTCGACCTGAGGTCGCTGCGCGCCCAGTTCGGCGTCGTCACGCAGGAGTGCGTGTTGTTCACCGGGAGCATCGCCGAGAACATCGGGCTGTGTCGGCCGAGGGCAGGGCGGGACGAGATCATGGCGGCCGCCCGGGTGGCGTGCCTGCACGACGAGATCGCCGCGATGCCGATGGGCTACGACACCCTGCTGCGCGAGGGGGCGGGGCTGTCCGGCGGTCAGCGGCAGCGGCTGGCGTTGGCCAGGGCGGTGCTGGCGGACCCGTGCATCCTCCTGCTGGACGAGGCGACCAGCGCGCTGGACACGAGAACGGAGGCGGCTGTCGCGGGCAATCTGTCCACGCTGCGTCAGACCCGCATCATCATCGCGCACCGCCTGAGCACGGTGCGGGAGGCGGACGTGATCCTGGTGCTCGAAGGCGGTCGGATCGTGGAGCGGGGCAGGCACGACGAACTCGTCGGCGCGGGCGGCGCGTACGCCGATCTGGTTGCGGGGCAGACGATCGAGGCCGCCCCGGCAACCTGATCCGGGCTACTTGGCGGGAGCGGCGGCGGGGGCGGCGACGGTGAACATGCCGACGGTCGGCAGCACCACACAGGTCGCGTCCGCGTAGGTGACCGTGCCGAAGAGTGCGGCGGCCACGTTGCCGGGGCCCGAGTCGACGACCTTCGACAGCGACGGGGTGCCGAACTCGGTGACACCGTCGATGGGGGCGATGCCGCTGGCACCGGTGCTGGTGTTGACCCACACCGCGGTCAGACCGGAGCCCTTCGCTACGCCGGAGACCCGGGGCGAGGCCTGGAACCGGATCTGGCCGGCCTTGAGGTCGCCGCCGCTGCTGGCGGAGGCTCCGGTGAGCGTGATCGGGACGCCGGGGCCGCAGCCGATCGTCGGCGAGGTGAACGCGAACAGGCCGAAGGAGCTCGCGATGTTCGTGGTGACGAGAGGAGAGTTCACGAGGACGTCGACGGCGGCGCTGTTCGCCTCGGAGTTGGCGGCGGCCTTGCGGAGATCCTGGATGCCGTCCGACTGGGGGTCGGCGCCTGCGGTGCCCGCGAACACGAGGGTGGCGGTCGCGCCGATGGCGAATGCGGCGGTGGTGCGACGTGCCAGGTTCTTGCCGTTCACTCAATGCTCCTCGTGTCGTGTGCTGCTCCGAGGAGAAGGTACCGGATAACCGGGCACCCGGCGAGAGATGATTTCACCGCCAGGACAACGTGGTCCGTTCAGCGCGCGGGCGTGAGCGGCTGCTCCCCGAGCGATTCCCGGATCGCGCCGATCAGTGCGGCCTTCTTGTCGTTGTATCGGGTCCGGAACGCGTCCTGGTCGGTGACGCCGTCGATGGTGGAGTCGGTGACGAATCCGAAGAGGGCGACGGTCGCGCCGACCACGGGGCCGGGGGCGCAGATCCGGAGTTCGTTCGCCATCGCGTCCATCTCGACGATGGACCGGGCCAGTGCCTTCAGTTTCGGGTCGTCGGACTCGAGAGACTCCTCGAGGTCCGCCTCGGCGAGCACGGCGTGGTCGACCTCGACGATGCTGTTGTGTGCACGGTCGGCCGCGGCGAGGAAGCGCACGTAGGTGGACCGGGCCTGCGGGTCGCTCGCGATCGCGCGGGCAGGTTCCGGGGTGGGCGACGACCTGCCGCGCCGGACGGCGAAGACGCCGAGCAGGATCCCGACGATCATCGACAGCGGTACCGCCCACCACGGTGCGGTATCGGAGCTGAGGGCCTCGACCAGCGAGTTCACTTGCCGATCCTAACAATCGGAGACCCGAATTCCGGTGAGCGACGGGCCGCGACACGCGATCGCTAGTGCAACCAAAGGATTGCATTGATCGAGGACGAGTGCAACCATTGGGTTGCAGCTTTGCGGGCAACCCAACAGGAGGAGATCGAGATGACGTCGACAGGGCAGGCAACCGTGGACGAGGGGCGCTACGTCGTCAGCAGGACCGTGGTCATCGACGCGCCGCGCGATCGGGTGTGGCAGGCGCTGACCGAGCCGGAGCACATCGCGAAATGGTTCGGCCAGCGTGCGGTCATCGACTCGCTCACGGTCGGGGCCAGGGGCGTCTTCAGCTGGGACGAGCACGGCGACATGCCTCTCGAGATCATCGAGGTCGACGAGCCCGACCACTTCGGGTACCGCTGGGGCCAGGCGGGCGACCCCGACCTGATCCGCGGCACGGACGTGCGATTCACGCTCCGCGAGCTCGGCGGCTCCACCGAACTCACCGTCGTCGAGACCGGATTCGACCGGGTCAGCGACGTGGAATCCGAGCGCCGCGACGCGCTCGAGGGCAACCGTCAGGGCTGGAACGCCGAGCTGGACGAGCTGGTGGCCTACCTCGAGGCGAAGGCGGCATGACCGCCGGGGTCCCGGCGCCGACTCGCGTGTTCGCCGCGCTCGCCGACGACACCCGCTGGGACATCCTGGTGCTGCTCGGCGAGGCGGACCTGTCGGCGTCCGCGCTCGCCGATCGCCTGCCCGTCAGCAGGCAGGCGATCGCGAAGCACCTCGCGGCGCTCGAGGCCGCCGGGCTCGTGGAACGCGTCCCGGCGGGCCGGGAGGTGCGGTACCGGGCGATCGGCGCCACCCTCAGTGCGGTCGGCAGGCGGCTCGAGGCGATCGGCGCGCAGTGGGACGCCCGGCTCTCCGAGATCAAGCGAATCGCCGAGGCGCTGTAGGCCTGTCGGCTCAGGCGTTGCCGACGGCCTCGCGCAGGTAGGCGAGGTCGTCGGCGAGGCCGTCCGCCGGGGTCTCGAGGATGACCGGGGCCTGAGCGGCGAGCACGACGGCCGCGAGCACCTCCGGGTCGATGGTGCCGTCGGTCAGGTTTGCGTGCCGGTCCCGCGCGGAGTTGAACTCGTCGCGGGAATTGTTCAGGTGCACCAGGTCGATGCGCCCGGTGATCGCCTTGATCCGCTCCACCACGCCGACCAGTTCCTCGCCACCGGCCCACGCGTGGCAGGTGTCGAGGCAGAATCCGGCGCCGAACTCGCCGACCTGGTCCCACAGCCGGGCGATGTCGTCGAACCGCCGCGCCATCGACGACTCGCCGCCCGCGGTGTTCTCGATCAGGATCGGCACCTCGAAGCCGCCCTTGTCGGCCTGCCGCTCGAACAGCTTGCGCCAGTTGTCGAACCCCGCGGCGGGGTCCTCGCCGTCACGGACATGCCCGCCGTGCACGACAAGGCCGATCGCACCGAGGTCCGCCGCGGCCTTCGCCTGGTCCGCCACCGACTTGCGGGAGGGGATCCGGATCCGGTTGTTCAGGCTCGCCACGTTGATGACGTACGACGAGTGGACCACGACGTCGATCGCGCTGTCGCGGATCTGCTCGGCCCTCGGGTGCGGGGTCAGCTTGTTCCACTTCTGCGGGTCGGTGAGGAACAGCTGCACCACCTCCGCGCCGAGCCGCTCACCTGCCCCGATGGGATCGTCGTCCTCGCGTACGTGTGCTCCGATGCGCATGGTTACCAGGGTAGGGCCTCGGGCGGGTTGTCGTTCCGATGGCTAGAGTCGTCGGGATGCCGAGGCCGACCGCAGGAAGCGCCGCACCCGCTGGCAGGGATCGCACACTCGCCCAGGTGTACCGACGATTCGGTGAGGTCGACGCAGCCGAGACATCGCCGCTGTATGCGCGCGTCGCCGTCGCGCTGAGCGAGTCCGCCGAGGCGCTGCGTGCCATCGAGGCGGCGCCTGCGCGCAAGCGGCACCCAACGGTGATCCTCGCCGCGCTGCACGACCTCGCCCTCGCCGGACGTGCCCCGGCGCTTGCCGCGGCCTATGCGGCCGGGGACGGCGACGCCGCCGCTCGCGCCGCGATCGACGCGCTGCTGCGCATGACCGACTCGGTCGTGGCCATCGTCGCGCGCAGGAAGGTGCTGACCGACGAGACCGGACACGGCCCCGTGCTCTATCCGGCCATTGCCGAGGCGGCGCGCCGGACAGGCGCGAATGCGGTCGGGTTGATCGACGTGGGCTGTTCGGCCGGGCTCGATCTCAACGTCGATCGCGTCGGCATCACGTACAGCAACGGACAGACGCTTGGCGACCCGTCATCTCCCGTGCAGCTGTCGTCTTCGGTCGTGGGAGACCGGCCCATTCCGGCGCGGGCGATGCCGGAGGTCGTCGCCCGGGTCGGCATCGACCTCGATCCGATCGACGTGACCGACGCGGACGACGCCCGATGGTTGCGCGCCTGCCTCGGGCCGGACCAGCCGGAGCGGGCCGCGAGGCTCGACGCGGAGATGGCGTTGACGGCGACGGCCCCTCCGCTGCTGCTGCGAGGCGACGCCGTCGAGTTGATGCCCGACGCCCTTGCCCGGGTCCCCGCGGACGCCCTGCCCGTCGTCACCACGACGTGGGCGTTGTCGCACCTCTCGCTCGAGAGCCGCCTGCGCTTCCTGCACCGCCTCGACGAAGCGGCGGCGGGCCGGGCGGTGGCGTGGGTGTCGGCGGAGGGGGTCGGGGTCGCGCCTGCGATACCGACACTCGGCGATCGCCGCGCCTCCGGCCACAGCATCATCGGCCTTGCGGTGTTCGACGGGCCGGCCCTGCACGCCGAGGCCATCGGCCGCTGCTGGTCACGGGGTCGCCTGCTGGCGTGGCTGACAGGAAGCCGGCACGCCTCCAACTCCGCCCCCTGAACCGGGGACGCCGAGCGGCGTCGGGGGTTAACCTTCGCGCATGTCTCCTGCGTAGCAATCGAGGCCCGCAGGCTGGGCATCAAGTACGTGTGGGTGTACGTCGTGCTGTCGATCGTGATCGCGATCAGCGTGATGTTCCCGCTCTTTCTGATCGCTCGCGAGCGGCGCCTGTCGGAGACCTCGGGCACGATGGCGACGTGAGCACCGGCTGTCGCGGTCGGACCGCACCCTGAGCGAAAGATCAGGGTGGTCCCTGATGGTGCTCGTATAACTGCTCCGACCAGACTGATGCGGTCGCAGTGTCAGCCCAGCCCCAGGACGAAAGGCAGTCATGAGCTCGCATGCCCTCGGCGCCGTCGCGGTGTCAACCGAAACGCCGGCCCCCACAACCCTCGCTGCCCGCGCGCAGAACCTGAACAAGACGTACGGCTCGGGGGACACCCAGGTCCGTGCGCTGGACGGGGTGTCGGCCGACTTCGCCCGCGGCGAGTTCACCGCGATCATGGGGCCGTCGGGGTCAGGCAAGTCGACGCTGATGCACTGCCTGGCCGGGCTGGATTCCGCCACCTCGGGCTCGGTGATGATCGGTGACACCGAACTGACCACCCTGTCCGACAAGCAGATGACGCAGCTGCGGCGCGACCGGATCGGATTCGTCTTCCAGGCGTTCAACCTGGTTCCGACGCTCACGGCGCTGGAGAACATCACCCTCCCGCTGGACATCGCGGGCCGCAAGGCCGACCCGTCCTGGCTCGACAACGTGCTGACCCGGCTCGGGCTCAAGGACCGGCTCGACCACCGGCCGAGCGAGCTGTCCGGCGGCCAGCAGCAGCGCGTCGCCTGCGCGCGGGCGCTGGCCGGTCAGCCGGAGATCATCTTCGGCGACGAGCCAACCGGGAACCTGGACTCGCGCTCCTCCGGCGAGGTGCTCGCCATCCTGCGCGCCGCGGTCGACGAGTTCGGCCAGACCGTCGTGATCGTCACGCACGATCCGCGGGCCGCGAGCTACGCGGACCGGGTGGTGTTCCTCGCCGACGGCCACATCGTCGACGAGTTGCGTGACCCGACCGCGGAGACCGTTCTGGACCGGATGAAGCGGCTCGACACCGTCGCCGTCGACGTAGAGGGCTGAGACATGGCCTCACCCATGCGCAAGGTCTCGCTGCGAAACCTCGCGGCGCACAAGGTGCGTCTCGCGCTGACCGTGCTCTCCGTCGTCCTCGGCACCGCCTTCGTGGCCGGGTCGTTCGTGTTCACCGACACGCTGCAGAAGACCTTCGACGGACTGTTCGCGGATGCGGCCAAGGGCGTCGACGTCCGGGTCAGCGGCCTGGAGAAGGGGTCGAGCGGGGTGCCGCTGGCCGACCTCCCGACGCTGGAGGCCGTCGACGGGGTGCGCGCAGTCGTGCCAGCCGTCGACGGCCCGATCGTGCTGCTCGGCGCCGACAAGAAGCCCATGCAGTCCGGTGGAGCGCCCAGCATCGGGCTGTCGTACATCCCGCCGGAGCAGGCGCTCGGCGACCCCGACGAGATGGTCGCGGGCGCGCCGCCCGCCGCTCCGGGCCAGATCGCACTCAACGAGGGCGCGGCACGCAAGGCCGGTCTCGCGGTGGGGGACCGGACCCAGGTGCTGGTGCCCACGAGCGGCGTCATCGACGTCACCGTCACCGGGATCTATGAAACGCCCTCCGACAGCGGTGGATTCGTCGGTGCGTTGTTCGACGGTGCGCAGGCGCGCGAGCTCTTCACCGACGGTAGCCACGTGGACTACATCGACGTCGCTGGCAGCGGGGTGTCTCAGTCCGAGCTGCGCGACCGCGTCGCCGCCGCCCTCCCGGACCTCAAGGTGGACACCGGCGATCAGGTTCGCGAGGACGTGAAGGCGGAGGTGAGCTCGGCGCTCAGCTTCATGAACTACTTCCTGCTCGCGTTCGGCGCGATCGCGCTGCTGGTCGGGACGTTCATCATCTACAACACCTTCTCGATGATCGTGGCCCAGCGGCTGCGCGAGCTCGCGCTGCTGCGGGCGATCGGCGCCAGCCGCAAGCAGGTTGGGCGTTCGGTTGTGCTCGAGGCGCTCATCGTCGGCCTGCTCGGCAGCGCGCTCGGCATCGCCGCGGGCGTCGGCCTCGCCTACGGGCTGCGGGCGCTGCTCAACGGGTTCGATGTCGGCTTGCCGTCTGGGCCGTTGCAGCTCGAGCCGCGCACCGTCATCGTTGCCCTCGCCGTCGGCGTGCTCGTCACGGTGGTCAGCGCCTATGCACCCGCGCGCCGGGCGGCCAAGGTGCCGCCGGTGGCGGCGATGCGGGAGGAGTTCTCCTCCACTGGTGACTCGCTGCGCGTGCGGACGCTGGTCGGCGCGATCGCGGCGGTGGTCGGCGGCGTGCTGCTGCTGGTCGGTTCGCGCGGTACCGGCGGCGGCGCGGCCACGACGGTCGGCCTCGGCGCGGCCGCGTTGATCGTCGCGGTCCTGCTGGCCGCCCCCGCGCTCTCACGCCCGGTGGTCGGCGCGCTCGGCGCGGTGCTGGCCAAGCCGTTCGGTCCGGTGGGCCGGCTGGCCCGCACCAACGCCGTGCGCAATCCCCGCCGCACCGCGGCGACCGCGTTCGCGTTGACCCTCGGGCTGATGCTGGTGTCGGTGATCGGGGTGTTCGGGGCGTCCGCGAAGGAGAGCGTGAATTCCCTGGTGGACACCGGCGTCAGTGCCGACTACATCCTCCTCGGCCCGGACGCGATGGGTGTTCCCCTCGGGGCGGCGGCCGCGGCAAAGGAGGTGCCCGGCGTTGCGGATGCGGTCGCGCTGCACGGCGTTTCGGTGAAGATCGACGACGAGGCGCAGATGGGCACCGCTCTCAGCGGTCAGCTCGACGGTGTCCTCGACTACACCCTCGTGGAGGGGTCGGCCGAGCTGTCGGGCAGCAACATGCTCGTCTCCGAGACGACCGCCGCCGAGAAGGGGTGGCGGCTCGGCTCGCCGGTCGTCCTGACCGACCGCGACGGCGAGCAGGTGACCACCAATGTCACCGGTGTCTATGCCGACTCCCAGCTCCTCGGCGACTGGGTGGTGCCCGAATCGGTGTACGAGCAGGTGACCCCGGCCGCGGTCAGGGCGGTCTGGGCGGTGCTGATCGAGGCGCAGCCCGGCGCCGACCTGGCGGCGATGCGCGGCGATCTGGCGGCGGCGACGGACAAGTTCCTGGTGGTGCAGGTCAAGGACCGGGAGGAGTTCAAGGGCAGTCAGGGCAAGCAGATCGACACCCTGCTGGCGGTGCTCTACGGGCTGCTGGCGTTGGCCATCGTGATCGCGATCCTCGGCATCATCAACACCCTCGCGCTGTCGGTGGTGGAGCGGCGCCGCGAGATCGGAATGCTCAGGGCCGTCGGCATGCAACGGCCGCAGGTGCGCCGCACCATCTATCTCGAGTCGGTGCTCATCGCGGTCTTCGGTGCGGCGGTCGGGGTGCTGCTCGGGCTAGCGTTCGGTTGGGGTTTCGTGAGCACGCTGGCGGATGAGGGCCTCGACGTGATCGCGGTGCCGTGGGGACAGGTGGTGGCCATGCTGCTCGGCTCCGCGGTGGTCGGCGTGCTGGCCGCCCTGTGGCCGGCCGCGCGGGCCGCGCGGACCAAGCCGCTGGAGGCGATCGCCGGGGTGTGATCGCGGAGCGGCCGGGCTGGTCGTCGATGTCAGTGCTCGATGTCGACGACCAGCCTGGTCGGGTCGCTCAGCGTGGACACCGTGAACGGGTGCCCGCCGGACTCGAGCCCGATGAACGCCTGGGTGGTCCCCTCGAACACCCCGGAGATCCGGGCCTCGGTGACCAGCTCGGTGCCGTTTCCGGGCAACGGGCTCGGCCCGTCGTACTCGGCGACGCCGGTGTCGAAGGGATAGCCGCTGCCGGTGATGAGGACCTCGAGGATCGCCTCGCCCGCGACCGGCATCACCTCCCCGCTGCCCTCCTGGACGGCCTGGTCGACATAGCGGACCGACCAGCCGGGGACGCCGGTGCCGCCCAGTTCGTAGACCACGCGGTCGTAGCCGTCCTGGGCGCCGACGCGCAGGCCGGAGACGGTCAGGTGCGCGTCGTCGGACGCGTCGGCCCGTTGGGGGTCGGTGCTCCAGGCGGTGTTCGGGGTCGTCGACATGAGCGTGGCGCCCGACGCGGATGTGGCAGAGTCCACCGGTGCCGCGGTGACCGACCCGGAGGTGGTCGCGAGGCCGTCGCTGCCGTCGCCGCAGCCGGTCAGCGCGAGCACCCCGCCCACCGCGAGCACCCCACAGAGCGCCGCGAGCCGCGGGCGGGCCGTGTTCGGGCGGTTCATGATTCCGGCATTTCGGAGGAGTGGTGGTTCACGATCAGCCATTTGTCGTCTCTCTTCTCGTACACGAACGTGTAGCGGGCATCGACGGTCTCGGGAGTGGCCTCGGGCTTGCTCAGGGTGAACCGGTACACGCCGGTGTCGATCGCGTTGTCCGCATCGAGCACGTTGACGACGGACTGCTCGATCACCGCGCTCGGCTTGCTGGGCAGGAAGCCGGTGAAGTAGTCGACGATGCCGGCGCGGTCCGTGCGGACCGTATTGGACACCGTCGGGAGGAGCACCGCGTCCGGGGCGTACAGGTCCGCGACCGCCTCCGGGTCGCCGGTCGCCAGCGTCTCGTTCCAGGTGTCGAACAGCGCGGCGACCTGCTCAGGCGACGGCGGGTCATCCTGCGCGTCGCCGGAGATCGGGTCCGCGCATGCCGTGAGGGCCGCGATCGCGCCCGCGGTCAGTGCGATGGATCGAACGGTGGACTTGTGCATCGCGGCACCTGATTTCCTCGCTCGTCGGGTGATGGATTCGCCGTGCTACCTCACCACCAGATCGTGGTCGGTGGCGCTGAGGGTGATGGCTGCGATCTGTTTGCCCCGCATCCAGTCCCGGACGAAGCTCTCCAGCGCGGGATCGTCGCCGCGGGAGTCGAACGCGTCGCGCGGGACCTCGACGGCGCCGACGAGATGGCGCGGCTCACCGTCGAGACCGGGAGCGCGCGTGTCGAACAGGCGCAGCCCGTCGGCGGTGTGCAGCACCACCGGGATCTCGGTGCCGTCGGGTGCGGTCACCGTTGCCGGCCTGCTGGTGGCCGCTGGGTCGAAGTGCGGCACCGAGATGCGGTAGCCCGACGGTGCGGCGTGCGATCCGACCGCGTCGAGCATCCGCGGGTCGACGACCGAGTAGGGGAACCCGATGTCGATCAGGACCTGCCCGTCGATGCTGCCGTCGCGGGCGGGCAGGTTCCCCGACAGGTGCCACGGCGCGGGCGGGGCCAGGGTGTCGTTCGACCGATCCGCCGACGGGTTGTCGACGGGTGTGCCGAGGCGCGCGGCATCCGTGCGGGTGAACTCCCAGTCGGGCGCGGTCAGATTCTTGTGCCAGAACCCGGTGGCGCCGTCGCGGCGACCCTCCACCCGCAGTTCGCGCTGGCCAGGGCCGGGCCCGATGGAATTCACGCTGATCGCCGAGGTGATCTCGCCGGGGATCTTGGGCTGATGGATCCAGTCGGGCGCGGGCAGTTGGATCGCGGCGGTGCTGCGGTCGAGCAGTTCGGCGATGATATTGGGGGCGGTTGGCTTGCCGGCCTGGCTGTCCCAGCTGTATCGGAAGAAGACCGAGTCCGAGCCCGACGAGTCGAAATCGAAGCTGCGGGTGTACATGTCGCCGTACCTGTTCATCACGAAGGTCGTCGACCCGGCCGCGGACAGCGAGATCGACTTGAACCGGCCACCGAGCGGGCCGCCGATCTCGTAGCTGTCGTCGTTCGGCAGCCACGGGTCGGCGAAGGTGATGCGGCTGCCGTCGCCGGTGAGCGCGGGGAGCATCGTCATCTTCCCCAGCCCCACATAGTGGATTCGTCCCGCGATGTCGGTGAAGGTCTGGTTGTCCCACGGGGACGAGACGCTCAGCGCCCAGCCGTTCCCGTTCTCGCCCGGAAGTTGTTGTCCGGGAGCGAACCACAGCGGTGAGCCCCACGCGGATGTCCAGTTCCACAGGATCGGGTCCTGCGAGGCGTTGTCCATCGTGTAGATCCAGCCGTTGTCGTCGATGGCGACCAACTCGTCGTCGTCGACGGAGATCCCGATCAGTCGGCCTCGCAGGCATTCGGGCATCGGGACGTAGCGCCACGGTTCGGCGTCGGCACCCGTCGATCGGGGGCGGGTGAGCAGGTCCCGGCCGACAAGGGCGAAATCGGAGAACCGGTTGAACTGTGTGGTCGGCGTGCGTAATTCGACGCTCGCGGGGGCGGACTGTCCGGTGAACACCGGCAGGTTCGTCAACCCGAGCCTGCCGCCACTCGACGGCGCACCCGGCGGCAGTTGCGCGGTCCCGAACGGCACGCAGGCGGCGGGCTGGCTCGGCGGAGTCGCGGCCGCGGCGACCGGGACCGGCCACAACAGGCCGACCGCGGCGATGCCCCACAACCGCTGCAGCGACGGGCGAATCCGGCGTGTGTTTCCACGTTCGGGTGGTTGCCTCACCCTATGAGTTTCGCACCTGGTCCCGGGAAGTAGTGGCAATAATCGCGGGTGGGCCTGTCTAGCTCTTGGCGTGACGGGGCAGCAGTTCGACCCCGTTGATGGTGTGCACGGTCCACCGCTGCCCGTCGTGGCTCATGGTGCTGATGCCCGCGTTGCGAATCCGCGGTGAGCGCGCCGAGTGGACGGAGTCGAGGACCGCGCGGATGACCCCACCGTGCGTGACCGCGATGATCGCAGACCCGGGGTGGCGTCGGGCCAGGTCGTCGACGGCGCGGAGGCCGCGCTGCGCAACCGCGGGCTTGGGTTCGATATCGGGATAGCGGCCGTGCGGCCAACGGTCGTAGGCCTCGTAGTCGGTGATGCCCTCGGCCTCGCCGAGATGGCGTTCGGCCAGGTCGTGGTACGCGGCGGAGCGCTCGATGCCGAGCCGTGCGCCGATGATGTCAGCGGTCTCGGTTGCGCGCGACAGCGGCGAGCTGACCAGCAGATCCCAGGTCCGGTCTGCAAGCGCGTCGGCCGCCCTGTGCGCCTGCGCGCGGCCGGTGTCGTTGAGTGGGATGTCGGAAGAGCCCTGCAGGCGGCGTTGTGCGTTCCACTCGGTCTCGCCGTGCCGAATCAGCGCCAGGTAGGTCATGGTCGCCGCAGACTAACACCGGTTGGGGCGAGCGGTGCTGTGCGACTGGGTGATTCGACGGCACGTGTGCCCTCCGCTCGACATGGAGGGCACACGGCCGGCCGGGGTCGGTTCCTGCAGGGATACCGCTCCTGGCCGGTCGAAGCACAACGCCTCGATTTCTGGAACAGTGGAGTCCTGGAACTCGAGGAGGCTCGATGTCGGATGACCCGCAGGTCCCGGGCGAATTCGAGACCGCGGCGCAGCGCCGCGAGCGCATCTCGCTGCAGGTGCGGCGGTGGAGCGAGGACGCGTGGGTCGATGCCCGGCTGCCGGTGCTGTCCGACGAGGCTGCGGTCCTGATCGCGGCCGGTCACCTCGATTCCGCCACGCGCGAGATCCTGGCCGAGCGGCGGCGGACGGGCCGGACGATCCCGTCGATCGGGGGCTTCGGCGCGCTCCGACGACTCACCGACGAACAGGCCCGGCTCGCGGGGCGGGCGGCGGAGCTGCGGCCGGGGCCGGTGCAGGCGGTGTTCACCTTCCGGGCGGCCGAGGTCGCCAAGCGGCTCGCTCACCTGCGGGCGGCCCTGGTGCTGTCCGCCACGCACTACGCGAGCGGGGTGCGGGCGATCCGGCGGGAGCGACGCGACGGGGTGCATCTCGAACCCGACCAACGGGAGGCGCTGTTCGCCGCGTTGCAGCGGACCCCGGTGCCCGTCACCTCGGGGGAACGCCCCGTCGACCAGGTGCGGAACGCGACCCTGGGCGCGGCGGCCGAGCGGGTCGCCGCGCTCACCGAGAGCACCCCGCTGGCCGGCGTCGGTCGGCGGGCCGCCGAGGCCCTCGCGCAGGGCGCCGCGCCCGAGGGCGAGCGGTTCGCGGATCGCTACGACACGCTGCTCTACCTGGCGGGCACGCTCTACGACCGGATCGACGGGTCCTCGGCCTGGCATTCGGAGCACTTCCTCATCCAGCGCGCCCAGCTGGACCTGGCGGACGAGCTGATCCAGATCGCCGCCGACACCGTGGCGCTGCGGGGGATCACCGCCGAGCTCGCCGCGGCCATGCAGTCAACGCGGGGCGAGGGCGCCCGCGCCCAGATCACCGCGCGGCAGACGGCGCTTGCCCCGGTGTGGGGTCAGCTGGTCGACCGGGTCGCGGCGCTGGCCCGCATCGGGGACCTGCTGTCCCAGGCCGAGGACCAGCTGCAGACGATCGCCGCGGTGCAGCGGACGATGAGCCTCGATTCGAGGATCGACGACCTCATCGCGCGCTCGGGCAACCGGGAACTGTCGGCGGAGAACACCCATCATGTCGGCGACCAGTTCGGTGGGGTCGAGGAGCTGATGGGGACCTATCAGAGCGTCCTGTACGGGGACATCCTGGCGCTGACCTCGCGCGCGGACCCGGGCCGCGGGCGGGACTGACGGTCAGGCGGTGGCCGCGACGAGGCGAAGGGCCAGTTCGGAATACAGCTCCGCGACCTGATCCGGTTCGCTGAAGCCGCCGCCGGGGAACCACCGGCACACATCGACGCAGAGCGAGGTGATCGCGAGGGTCACCCCCTCGACGTCAGGGACGACGAACGAGCCGTCCGCTGCGCCTGCCTTGACGATCCGCTTGACGATCCGGTTCACGTCGCGGCGGAGCCCGATGATCGTGCGGTAGTGCTCGGGTGAGAGCGCGGTCAGCTCGTACTGGACCACCCGTCCGCGCGCGTGGTGTTTGGCGTGCCACCGCGTGAAGGCGCCGACCACCGCTCGCAGCCTCGCGGCGGGTGGCGAGTCGACGGGATCGGCGTCGGTGAGCAGTTCCACGCACCGCTGGTGGCCCTCGTAGCTGATCGCGTAGAGCAGCTCTTCCTTGGACTTGTAGTGCGGGTACATCGCCGCCGGGCTCAGGCCGAGGCGGGCGGCGATGTCGCGGGTGGTGGTCCCGCCGTAGCCGTTCTCGGCGAACGCCTCCACGGCCGCGGCCCGGATCCGCGCGGCGGCCTTGGAGCTGCTCACCACGGCGGGGGTCTCCGCCGTCACCGATTCGCTCACCTTCGCCTCCGCTTCCCGTTCGACCTTGACAACACCCGCCGGCGGGACAAGTATAAGCATGCGCTTAGGAAATGAGCGTGCGCTTAGTTCTGCGGTGCGCGCTCTCGGCTCGCCCCGTCCGCTTGGACCGGCCGGGGTTCGGCGATCTGACACAGAAAGCACACAATGAACCTGAAACTCACCGACGAGGAACTCGCCTTTCGCGACGAGATGCGCACGTTCTTCACCACCCAGGTCCCGGCCGACATCCGTGAGCGCGCCGCGCGCGGCGGTGAGCTGACCGCCGAGGATTTCAAGACCACCCAGGCGATCCTCAACGCGAACGGGCTCGCCGTGCCGAACTGGCCGGTCGAGTGGGGCGGCCGCGACTGGACGCCGGTGCAGCGTCACATCTGGCTGGACGAGATGCAGCTGGCGTCGGTGCCGGACCCGCTGGCGTTCAACGCCGACATGGTCGGACCGGTCATCGCGGCGTTCGGCTCGCAGGAGCAGAAGGAGCGGTTCCTGCCCGCGACCGCGAACCTCGACATCTGGTGGTGCCAGGGCTTCTCCGAGCCGGAGGCGGGCTCCGACCTGGCCTCGCTCAAGACCCGTGCGGTCCGCGACGGCGACGACTACATCGTCAACGGTCAGAAGACCTGGACCACGCTGGCGCAGCACGCGGACTGGATCTTCTGCCTGGTCCGGACGGACCCGAACGCGCCGAAGCGGCAGGCGGGCATCTCGTTCCTGCTCATCGACATGAAGACCCCCGGCGTCACCGTCCGCCCGATCAAGCTGATCGACGGCAGCTATGAGGTCAACGAGGTGTGGTTCGAGGATGTCCGCGTCCCGGCCGAGAACCTCGTGGGCGAGGAGAACGCCGGCTGGGGATACGCGAAGTTCCTGCTCGGCAACGAGCGCACCGGCGTCACCCGGGTCGGCACCTCCAAGGTGCGCCTGGCCAGGGCCAAGGAGCTGGCGGCCCAGACCAAGGTCGGCGACGGCACGCTCCTGCAGGACCCGCTGTTCGCGGCGCGCCTGGCGGAGCTGGAGAACGAGCTGCTCGCGCTCGAGCTGACCCAGCTGCGGGTGGTCGCGGGCTCGGCGGACGGCAAGCCCAACCCGGCGTCCTCGCTGCTCAAGCTGCGCGGCTCGGAGCTGCAGCAGGCCACCACCGAGATCCTCATGGACGTCGCGGGCCCCGATTCGCTGCCGTTCGGGGCGGCCGACATCGACTCGCCGGCCTGGGCGCAGCACGCCGCCCCGACCTACCTGAACTACCGAAAGGTATCCATCTACAGCGGATCGAGCGAGGTGCAGCGCACCATCATTGCCTCTTCGATCCTCGGATTGTGAGGCGCCGCAATGGACTTCGAACTCAATGACGAACAGGTCATGCTGCGTGACACGACCCGTGAGCTGCTCAGCCGCAGCTACGACGCCGAGAAGCGCAACGCCGTCACCGCCACCGAGCCCGGCTGGAGCCAGGACGTGTGGAAGAGCTTCGCGGAGATCGGCCTGCTCGGGCTCCCGTTCGCCGAGGAGGACGGCGGGATGGGCGCCGGACCGGTCGAGACGATGGCCGTGATGAACGAGATCGGCCGCGCGCTGGCGCCGGAGCCGTACCTCGCCGTGCTGGTCGCCGGTGGGCTTATCGCCGACGCCGGCTCGGCCGACCAGCGGGCGCGCTACCTGCCCCGGGTCGCCGAGGGCACCGTGCTGCTGGCGTTCGCGCACGACGAGCCCGGTAGCCGGTGGCCGGCGACCGCGGTCTCCACGACCGCCACCGCGCGGGGCGACGGCTGGGTCCTCACCGGCCGCAAGAACCCGGTGCTGCACGGCGACTGCGCCGACACCCTGGTCGTCAGCGCGATCCTGCCCGGCGGGGGAGTTGGCCTGTTCCTGGTCGATGCCGCCGCCGAGGGCGTGACCCGGCGCGGCTACGCCACCCACGACGGGCTGCGCGGCGCCCAGATCGAGTTCACCGAGGCGCCGGCCGAGCAGCTCGGTGACGGCGGTGACGTCACCGCCGCGATCACCGCATCCGAGGTGCGCGTGCAGGCCGCCCTGTGCGCCGAGGCGGTGGGGGCGATGGCGGAGACGCTGCGGCTGACCACCGAGTACCTCAAGCAGCGCAAGCAGTTCGGTGTCCCGCTGGCGAAGTTCCAGACTCTGACGCAGCGCGCGGCGGACATGTACGTCTCGCTGGAACTGGCGAGCAGCATGAGCCTGTACGCCACGATGTCCCTTGCGGACGGCGTGAAGGACCCGACGATCGCCTCGCGGGCCAAGCTGCAGATCGGACGGGCCTCGCGGCACATCGGTCAGGAGGCCATCCAGATGCACGGCGGTATCGGCATGACCGCCGAGTACCCGGTGGGGCACTACGTGTCCCGGCTCGTCGCGATCGAGCACACGCTCGGCAGCGCCGACGACCACCTGCGCGTGCTGGCAGGAACCGTCGCCGACCACGAGATGGTCAACGTCTCGCAGTAGCCATGACGCCGAGAGCCCCGTCGACCTGTGCGGTCGGCGGGGCTCTCGGCCGTCGAGGGTCAGCGGCTGAGCTTGGTGCGCATCATCATCACGTTGTAGTCGGACCACGTGGTGGCCAGGAAGTACAGGTTCTCGCCCTCCGACCAGGGGTGCATGTACGCGCCGTACAGGCCGGGCACGGTCGCGCTGCTGACCAGCGTTTCAGGCGCGCTCCACGGCCCGGTCAGCACCGGCGCGGTCCGCATCACCAGCGCGTTCGACTGGTTGGAGTACAGCGCGATGAACTTGCCCAGGTAGGCGCTGTACTGGACCGACAGCTCGCTGACCCGGCCGTCCAGGACCGGCACCGCGACGGCCGGGTTGCCGACCACCCAGCCGGCGCCGTCCCAGTACTCGTAGCCGGCGACGTTCAGGATCGAGGCCTCAGGGGTGCGGGAGAGCCGGGCCTGCCCGGACCGACCCGACGGCGTGCCGAAGTTGTAGACGAATCCGTCGTGCTTGACGAAGGCGCCCATCTGGAAGTTTTGATTTCCGGTCGCCGGGAGATTCGCCCGTGACAGGGCGTCGTCGAGGACATTCAGCCGGATCGACTCCGGGCGCGGCGTCCATGTCTCGCCATTATCGGTGGAGGAGGCGATCTGGGAGTAATTGGTGACCCATTCGCCGGGCGCCGCCCAGCTGCGGATGGACATGTAATTGATGTACTGCGCCCCGTTGACGGAGATTCCGGTGGTCGGGATGACGGTGTGTTCGACGCCGGGGATCTTTTTGCTCGGGAGGAATTCCTTCGAGTGGTTCGGCCGGTCAAGGGGAGAGCTGTCGATGCTCATACCGTCGCTGAGGTCGCGATCGGAGCTGCGGAAGAGCACGTTGCTCCGCCAGTCACCCACCAGCCCTTCGCACAGCGGAACCTGGCTCAGTCCGGTGGTGTCGCCGAACGCGGTGAGGACCTGGCCCGCGCCGTTGTCCCACATGATGCCGAGGTCGGTGCCGACCACGTTGAACCGCCTGGCGGTGTCGTTCGGGCCGTTCATGCCGGTGACGTGCTCGATCGCCTGGGTCTTGCCCTTGAGATTGGGGAGCCGCCCGTCCTGACCGTTCAACCACGGGATCGGATTGCCCGCGCCGCCGGTGCTGCCGAACCCGCTGCTCCCGCCGCTGCCGGTACCGCCGCAGAACAGATCCACCGCCGCGGCGGGAGCGCCGACGGCGAGTACCGCGGTCGACGCCATCGTCGCGGCGAGGGACAACATCACGAGCTTGGGGGAACGGGTCATCGGGTGGGCCTTCCCTCTTGATTCAGCGCAACGGCCGCATGAGAATCGCGGCCGCTGACAATCTAACGAAGCCGGAGAAAGGTGGTCGTGCCCTTGGATAACCGTTAGGACAAGACTTCCGAATTGTCCCCGGCTTCGACAAAGGTCTCGATTTGGATAACGACGCCGCGCCTACCGGGATTGTCGTCAATCCGCCGCTAGCGTTTCGTGCGGAAATGCGGCTCAGGAGTCTTACGCCCCCGAGATGCGTAATTCTCGACGAAGCAGTGACCAGCTGGCGGCTCGCGTGCGAGACGCCGAAGAACTTCCGAGTAGGTGTTCGAGCATGACCACAATCAACCCTCCCGCCCTCAAGACCCTCAGTGCCTGTGTCTTCGTGACCGGACTCGTCGGCGCCGCCATCGGCATCTATGGCCTGGATGTCGAGGCCGCCGTGCTGTGGCTCATCGTCGCGTCCGTCTCCGGGCTCTACCTGCTGAAACTGCGGGCGGAGTCGCAGGGCCGACTCGAACGCCCCGCGCGCTCGCGTCGCACCACCGCCTAGCACCCCGCGGCAGCGCACGCACCTAGCCTCGTGTGATGCGGACTGTGGGTGTGGACCTTGCGGCGGAGCCGGGAAAGACCGCGGTCGCGGTGATCGCGTGGTCCGGAGGTGCGGCGACGCTCGAGAGCCTGCATCTGGGTGTCGGCAACGCCGAGATCGTCGAGGCGATCCGAGGCGCCGAGCGAACGGGGATCGACTCGCCGTTCGGGTGGCCCGAGGCCTTCGTCCGATTCCTGAACGAACACGACACCGGCACGCTGCAGGGGACCAACGACCTGGAGAGCAGGGACGGCCGCCGGCCGTTGGCGATGCGACGTACCGATCTTCTTGTCCGTGCGTCGACGGGGCTGTCCCCGCTCAGCGTCTCCGCCGATCGCATCGCACATGTCGCGTTCCGCTGCGCGGGCCTGCTCGCCGAGCTCCGAGGCAGTGGCGTCGAGGCCGGCCGGGTCTCGGGCCGCGCGGTCGAGGTGTACCCGGCGGCCGCCCTGCTCGGGTGGGGCCTGCCCGCACGCGGATACAAGGGGCGGGTCAACCGGCCGGCACTCACCGACCTCGTCACCGGGTTCGCCGGGGCGGCGCCGTGGCTGGACCTCGGGGAGTGGGAGTGGCTGTGCCGGGAATCCGACGACGCCTTCGACGCGGTGGTGGCCGCCGTCGTGGCACGCGCTGCCGCGCTCGGCAAGACAGAGCTGCCCGCGGACGCGGATCGGGTGGTGGCGGAGCGGGAGGGGTGGATTCACCTACCGAATTCGCCGCTGGCAACGCTCCGAGGCGCGCGAATTTGAGAGCAAGAATCCGATCACCGCGTTTGACCAGGCGTTTTGGTGTTCTGGGGTTTGTCGCGTAACTTTTGTCGAGTCAGAGCGACACGGACACCGACCCGGCCGAGAGGCGCGGGACACGAGGTTGGACGTAGGCGCCTGGTAATCCTAGAAGTTGTAGCCGGTTTCGATCGGTTCAGTCTTCGACTGCCTTCTGAGTCTGGTGGGGCCGGTTTTGACCGGGTCTGCTCGATGAGATAGGCTGGAACAGTTGCCCCGGAGCGGCCGAGAACGTGTTTCTCGGT
>NZ_JMLO01000033.1:0-66646 GCF_000686785.1 Rhodococcus sp. UNC363MFTsu5.1 | reverse complement strand
GAAGCTACGCGTCCACTGTGCGGTATCTGAAACAACACACAGATACCATTCACCCCCAACACACCCCACATGTGGGATGTGGTTCGGGCGGGGGAATTGAATGTGTGACAGTTTCATAGAGTTACGGCGGCCATAGCGGAGGGGAAACGCCCGGCCCCATTCCGAACCCGGAAGCTAAGCCCTCCAGCGCCGATGGTACTGCACTCGACAGGGTGTGGGAGAGTAGGACACCGCCGAACATAAATTGCGAATGCCTCGCATCACAGTCTTGAAAGAGACTGCGATGCGAGGCATTTCGCATTTCCGGGCACAAACACACCACACCACCACGCACCCGCACACCACCACGCACAGCGTCGGGGCTACGGGGCCGGCCGGCCGAGTGCGCACCCACCGACACCCCACCTGGTCGATGCCCCGACAACTGCACACTCGCCACCACCCGCGGGCCGGCCGAGTGCGCACCCACCGACACCCCACCTGGTCGATGCCCCGACAACTGCACACTCGACGCCAGCACCCGGCCGTCGAGTCGACGGCCGGGTGGGCTCAGAGTGGCGGGATCAGCTCAACAGGTGCGCGCAGCGAAGCAGCCCGAGATGGCTGTAGGCCTGCGGGTGGTTGCCGAGCGAGCGCTCGGCGACGGGGTCGTACTCCTCGGCGAGCAGCCCGGTCGGGCCTGCCGCATCGACCAACTGGGCGAACAGGGCCTCGGCGTCCGCGCGTTCCCCGATCAGCAGGTAGGCCTCGATCAACCAGGCCGCACACAGGTGGAATCCACCCTCGCCGCCGGGCAGGCCGTCGTCGTGGTGGTACCGGTAGACGGTCGAGCCGCTGCGCAACTCCGCCTCGGTGGCCCGGACCGTCGCGACGAACCGCGGATCGGTCGGGTCGATGAGGCCGGAGAGCCCGATGTGCAGGGTCGCCGCGTCCAGGTCGGTGCCGTCGTAGGCAGCGGTGTACGAGAGCGCACGATCGCTCCAACCGCGATCCTTGACCTCGTCCGCGATCTCTGCCCGCAGCGCCGTCCATCCGGGGCCGGACTGCCTGCCGAAACGTTCGGCCAGGGTCAGGGCCCTGTCGACGGTGACCCAGCACATGACCTTCGAGTACACGTGGTGCCGCGGATTCCCGCGGATCTCCCAGATGCCGTTGTCGGGTTCGTCCCAGCGGCGCTCGACTGCGGAGACCATGGCCTGCACCAGGTTCCAGTCGGCGTCGGTGAGCACGTCCGTCAGCCCCGCCTTCTCGCGGGCCTCGGCGAGATGCGAGATCAGGTCGACGATGGGGCCGAAGACGTCGAGCTGCACCTGCGAGTTCGCGGCGTTGCCGACCCGCACCGGCCGGGAGCCCGAGTATCCGGGCAGGGAGTCGAGCACCGCCTCGGGCGGCAGGTTGGCGCCGTAGATCGTGTACAGCGGGTGCAGGCGCTCGGGGCCGGGCAGCGTCTCGAGCACGCCGTGGACCCACTCCAGGAAGGCCTCGGCCTCGCCGAGCGAGCCGAGCGAGACCAGAGCCGACGCGGTCAGTGACGCGTCCCGGAGCCAGCAGTAGCGGTAGTCCCAGTTACGGACGCCACCGATCTCCTCGGGCAGCGAGGTGGTCGCCGCGGCCAGGATGGATCCGGAATCGGCGTGCACGAGGCCGCGCAGCGTCAGTGCCGAGCGCTTCATCAGCCCGCGCTTACGGGCGGGCAGCGTCAGACCGTCGGCCCATTCGCTCCAGTACGACTCGGCAAGCGACCTGCGCTCCGATTCCGGCGTGGCGGTCGGACCGAGTTCCGTGGTGCCGCAGCGCAGTTCGAGGACGATCGCTCCCTGCGACGGGTCGACGACGGCGCGCGCGCTCTGCTGGACACCGTCGCTGGTGATCTCCCACTCGACCCCGGGGGAGCGCAACACGAGCGGATCGCTGGTGCCGTACACGCGCAGGCCGTCGGCCTCCTGCTCGAGATGGACCTGGACCTGTCCGAACTCGGGACGCGGTGCGAAGGTCACCACGGCCTTGGCGTGACCGGTGATCACCCGGATGAGGTCGGTGCGGCCCTGGACGACGTCGTGGGGCAGGTAATCGGTGACCTGCAGGCTCGCCCAACGGGTCTCGACGGTCATGGTGCCGTCGACGTACCGCTGGCTCAGCGGCAGGGCCTCCCGCTGGGGGCCAACCGTGAAGTGGCCGGCACCGACCCCGCCGAGCAGGTGCGCGAACACCGCGGCGGAATCGGGTTCTGGATGGCAGAGCCAGGTCAGGGTCGCGTCCGGGGTCAGCAGGGCGACCGTCCTCGGGTTCGCCAGCATGCTGAGACGCTCGATCGGGGTGGCGCTTTCACCGTGAAGCCAGGTGCGCCGCTCCTCGAGCAGGAACGCCAGTGCGGCGGAGACGTCCTCGGTGCTCGACACGCGGAACTCGGCGAGCGACTCACCCGGGCCCACCTTGACGCCGAGATCCGGTCCCTGAAGCCGGCTGAACGCCTTCTCGTCGGTGACGTCGTCGCCGAAGAACACGGTGGCCGAGGCGCCCTCACGGTGCCGCAGGATGTCGAGTGCCTCGCCCTTGTCGGTGGTGATGACCGCGAGTTCGATCACGGCCTTGCCCTCCGTGACCTGCACGCCGTTCCAGGTGGCGGCCCCGCCGCGCACCCGCGACAGCGCCGCCTCGGCGATCTCGGGAGCGGCGTTGCGGACATGCAGGGCGGCGCTGGCGGGCTTGATCTCGACGGTGACCCCCGGGCCCGCGGCGGCGACGGCCTGCAGTTCCTCGGTGACCTCGCGCAGCAATCGCTTGGCGTCGTCGTCGATCTCGTGCACG
The DNA here is from genome assembly GCF_000686785.1 of Rhodococcus sp. UNC363MFTsu5.1. Taxonomy (NCBI): domain Bacteria; kingdom Bacillati; phylum Actinomycetota; class Actinomycetes; order Mycobacteriales; family Nocardiaceae; genus Rhodococcus; species Rhodococcus sp. UNC363MFTsu5.1. The sequence continues at coordinate 63,838 of NZ_JMLO01000033.1, read as the reverse complement.
AAGCCCACGTCGAATTCGGAGCCGTGGCTGCCGACCAACTGCACCTCGACCGGTAGTCGGGACAGCATCGCCAGGTCCCGGAGCGCACGGCCCGAGATCACCGCCGACATGGTGGCGGGCAGGCTGGCCAACGCCCGGAGGGCGCGCACGGATTCGGCGTGCGGGAATGCCTTCGCGGGGTCGGAGACGATGGGCGCCATCGTGCCGTCGTAGTCCGACGCCACGAGGAGCCGAGGCGTTCTCGCGACTGATACGAGACGCCTGCGAAGCTCGACGGGTAGGTCTTGCGCACTCACTGCGCAAAGTCTACTTACGCGGCGCCCGGATCCTTGTAACCGCCGCCGAGAAGCAGTTCGACGGTCAGTTCCAGTCGCTTGGCGACATCCGTCGCGGAGGAGCGACGGGTGAGCCACGCGACCAGGTTCGAGAGCCACACATCGGAGATGACGCGGGCGATCGCGAGCTGCTCTTCGCTCGGCTCGCCGTCGCTCATCGCGCGGGCGAACAGCGAGTCCATCAGCTTTCCGACCTGATCGACCTCGGCGGCGGCGGAGGCGTCGGCGAACATGAAGGCACGGGTCATGGCCTCGGTGAGCAGCGGATCGCGCTGCATCGCCCTGGTGATCTGGCCGAGGATCAGGTGCATGCGCTCGATCGGGGTGTCGCCGGGCGGCAACTTCTTGCGCGAGTCGATCTTCTCGAACTCGCGGGCGAGCGAGGACACCAGGAGGTGGACCTTCGACGGGAAGTACCGGTAGAGGGTTCCCACCGCGACATCGGCACGCTCGGCGACGGCGCGCATCTGCACGGCCTCGTACCCGCCCTTGGATGCGAGCGCCAGGGTGGCGTCGAGGATCCGCTTGCGACGCTCCCGCTGCGCATTGGAACTGAGATCCTCGTCGGTCAGCGTCGAAACGGCCCCGTTGGTCGAGGCGGTCTTAGCCGCGGAACGGGTTCGAGATGAGGAGGTCATCCACAGATTCCTTGGTATCGGCGAGTAGTTGAGTTCGTGCAGTTCGTGCCAGGTCTTGACTCTTACCCGGCCCACATATTAGAACACGTTCTAGACAAATTTGTCAGTAATGAAAGGTTGGCCTCCCTTGTGACAATCGCCACGACAGACGAGCAGCGTGCCGTCCAGGAATCGATTCAGGCCTGGGCCCGCGCGACGAACCCGATCGAGACGCTACGGCAGGGGCCGGCGGATTCGTGGCGGTCGCACTGGTCCGCCATCGCGGATCTCGGCCTGTTCTCCGTTGCGCAGGCCGAAGAGGTCGGCGGCGCGGACGGCGAGATCGTCGACCTCGCGGTGATGCTCGAGCAGGCGGCCGCGGCGCTGGCCGCGGGTCCGGTGCTCTCGACCGCGCTCGCGGCGCTGGTCGTCGGACGCAGCGGCGGGGCGGCGGCCAAGCAGTGGGGCCCCGAGCTCGCAGAGGGCAACCTTCCGGTCGGCGTCGTGGTCGACGGCGTCGTGGCCGCCGAGGCCGACGGTGACGGCGGGCTCGTGCTCCGCGGAGAGGCCGGGCTCGCGCTCGGCGGCGCGCCCGGAGTCGGCGTGCTGCTCGCGGCCGCGCGCGGCGACGACACCGTGTGGTGCCTCGTCGACGCCGAGGCGGACGGACTGACCGTCGAGGCCTTGGAGAACGTCGACGTGAGCACCCCGCTCGGCCGGGTGTCCTGTGCGGGTGTCCGGGTGAGCGCGGACCGGATCGTCGCCGGGCTGCGCCCGGGACTGGTCAGGGACCTGGCCGCGACACTGGTGGCCGCGGAGGCGGCGGGTGTGGCGGGCTGGTGCCTGCGGACCGCCGTCGAGTACGCGAAGATCCGCGAGCAGTTCGGCAAGCCGATCGGCTCGTTCCAGGCCATCAAGCACCTGTGCGCCGAGATGCTGTGCCGCGTTGAGCAGACCAGGGCGGTGGCGTGGGACGCCGCGGTCGCGGCGGAGTCGGACGCCGAACTGCCCATCGCGGCCGCGGTCGCCGCGTCGGTCGCCCTCGACGCCGCGGTCGACACCGCCAAGGACTGCATCCAGGTGCTCGGCGGCATCGGCTTCACCTGGGAGCACGACGCGCACTTCTACCTGCGGCGCGTCCTGTCCCTGCGCCAGCTGCTCGGCGGCGGCGCGTACTGGCGGGCTCGGGTCGCGGAGCTCACCCAGGCGGGCGACCGCAGGCACCTGACCGTCGACCTCGGTGACCTCGAGGCCTCGCGCCCCGAGGTGCGTGCGCAGCTGGAGTCCATCGCGGCGCTGCCCGAGGGCGAGCGCCGGATCGCGTTCGCCGAGTCCGGCTACCTCGCACCGCACTGGCCCGAGCCGTACGGCAAGTCGGCGAAGGCGGCCGAGCAGATCCTGATCGGCGAGGAGCTGGTGCGTGCCGGATTGGAGACCCCGAACCTGGTGATCGGCTGGTGGGCGGTGCCGACCATCCTCGAGCACGGCACGCCGGAACAGATCGAGCGCTTCGCGGTACCGACCCTGCGCGGCGACGTGATCTGGTGCCAGCTCTTCAGCGAGCCCGGCGCGGGCTCGGACCTCGCCGCGCTGCGGACCACCGCCGAGAAGGTCGAAGGCGGCTGGCGCCTCCAGGGCCAGAAGGTGTGGACTTCGCTTGCCATGGAGGCGGATTGGGCTATCTGCCTGGCACGCACCGACAAGGATGCACCCAAGCACAAGGGCATCACCTACTTCCTGGTCGACATGCGCAGCGCGGGCATCCGCATCTCGCCGCTGCGTGAGATCACCGGTGACGCGCTGTTCAACGAGGTCTTCCTCGACGACGTGTTCGTGCCCGACGACGGCGTGGTCGGACAGGTCAACGGCGGGTGGAAGCTGGCCCGCACCACGCTGGCCAACGAGCGGGTCGCGATGAGCGGCGGCTCGTCGCTCGGCAAGGCGATGGAGGAGCTGCTCGAGCTGGCCGGGCGCGGCGGCCCGAACGCCGTCACCGCGGATCGGATCGGGTTCCTCATCGGCGAGGCCATGGTCGGCTCGCTGCTCGAGCACCGCACCACCCTGCGTCAGCTCGACGGGCAGGATCCTGGACCCGAGTCGAGCGTGCGCAAGCTGGTCGGTGTCCGGCACCGCCAGGCGGTCGCGGAGTTCGCGCTGGAGCTGTCCGGGCCGGGCGGCGCCGTCGAGAGCCCGCTGTCCCGGGAGTTCCTGAACACCCGGTGCCTCTCGATCGCGGGCGGTACCGAGCAGATCCTGCTGACGGTGGCCGCAGAACGGATCCTCGGGCTGCCGCGGGACTAGCTGCGGCGGGCGGTGCCCGGCACGGGGGCGAAGCGTTGCTCCCGTGCCGGGCCCGAACCGTTGTCCCCGGACAGGGGAGCTGATACAACTAGAACAGGTTCTAACTCGTAGGCGGGATTGTTCAGCGTGGATTTCTCTCTGGATCAGACACAAGAAACGGTGGCGGAGATCGTCGTGGGCCTGTTGGCCCGCGAGGTCTCCGATCCCGCCGACACCAGCGGCTTCAACCAAGCGTTGTGGGAGGCGATGGCGAAGGCCGACCTGCTCTCGCTCGCCGTGCCCGAGCGGCTCGGCGGCGCGGGCCTCGGCCTGCCCGAGGTGCTGCCGCTGCTCACCGAGACCGGGCGCGGTGCCGCGCCGGTGCCGGCGCTGGCGACCCTCGGTTTCGGCCTGCTCCCAGTGCTCGCACTGGGGACGCAGGAGCAGCAGGACGCGGTCCTCGCCGAGGTCGCGACCGGCCGGGTGCTCACCGCGGCCCTGAACGAGCCCGGCGCGGCGTTCCCGTCGTCGCCGTCGACCACCGCGGTCGCGGACGGTGACGGTGTCGTCGTCAACGGCCTGAAGGTCGCCGTTCCGTTCGCCGACATCGCCTACCGGATCCTGGTGCCGACCGACGCGGGTGTCGTGCTCGTCGCGCCCGACGCCCCCGGCGTCACGCTGGCCAAGATCTCCTCGTCCTCGGGCAGCCCCGAGTTCTCGGTGCGGCTCGACGGTGTCCGGGTCCCGGCCGCCGAGGTCCTCGGCGGCGACAACGCCGCCCTGTACCGGATCGCGCTCGCGAGCATCGGCGCGTACGCGGACGGACTGCTCGCGGGCGCCACCACGCTGACCGCCGAGCACCTGCGCACCCGTGAGCAGTTCGGCAAGCCCCTGGCGACCTTCCAGGCCGTGGCCCAGCAGATCGCCGACGTCTACGTCACCTCGCGGACCCTGCACGTCTCGGCGCTGGCCTCGGGCTGGCGGGTGGCCGAGGGCCTCGAGGCGGATGACGACCTCGAGGTGCTGGCCTACTGGATCGCGGCCGAGGTGCCCGCCGCGATGCGCACGCTGCACCACCTGCACGGCGGGCTGGGCGTGGACGTGACGTACCCGATGCACCGCTACTTCTCCATTGCCAAAGACCTGGCCCGCCTCGTCGGCGGCGCCTCATCTCGACTCGACCTCGTGGGGGCCCGGTGTTCATCGATCTGACACCCGAACAGCGTGAGCTGCAGGCGGAACTGCGCCGATACTTCGCCGGCCTGATCTCACCGGAGGAGGCCGAGATCATGCTCACCGAGCGGCACGGCCCCACCTACCGTGAGGTCATTCGCCGGATGGGCAAGGACGGCTGGCTCGGCGTCGGCTGGCCGGTCGAGTTCGGCGGCCGTGGCTTCGGCGAGATCGAACAGCAGATCTTCGTGAACGAGGCTGTGCGGGCGGATGTTCCGCTGCCCTCGGTCACCCTGCAGACCGTCGGCCCGACGCTGCAGACCTACGGAACTGAGGAGCAGAAGCGCAAGTTCCTGCCCGCGATCCTCGCGGGCGAGGTGCACTTCGCGATCGGGTACTCCGAGCCGGATGCGGGCACCGACCTGGCCGCGCTGCGGACCACCGCGGTGAGGGACGGGGACGAGTACATCGTCAACGGTCAGAAGATCTTCACCACCGGTGGCCACGACGCCGATTACATCTGGCTGGCCGTGCGCACCGGCGACGCGGACTCCCGCCACCGCGGCATCTCGATCCTGATCGTGGACACCAAGGATCCCGGTTTCACGTGGACCCCGATCATCACCGCCGACGGCGCGCACCACGTCAACGCCACCTACTACTCCGACGTCCGCGTGCCCGCGAGCATGCTGGTCGGGGAGGAGAACAAGGGCTGGCGGCTGATCACCACCCAGCTCAACCACGAGCGCGTCATGCTCGGACCGGCCGGCCGTGTCGCGGGCCTGTACGAGAAGGTGCACGAGTGGGCTGCCAAGCGGGACCTGCTCTCCGAACCGGACGTGCAGCGCGGCCTCGGCGAGATCCACGCGACCTACCGGCTCAACGAGCTCCTCAACTGGCAGGTGGCCGCGGCCACCGGCGACGTGGACATCGCGGACGCGTCGGCGACGAAGGTCTTTGCCACCGAGCGCATCCAGCGTGTCGGCCGGATCGCGGACGAGATCATCGGCGCGCATGGCGACCCCGGTGACCCCGAGACCGCCAAGCTGATGCACTGGCTCGACGTGCAGGTCAAGCGGAACGTGGTGATCACCTTCGGTGGCGGCGTCAACGAGGTCATGCGCGAGCTCATCGCGATGGCCGGCCTCGGCCTGCCGAAGGTGCCCCGATGACCGCGACGGAGGTTTCAGTGAGCGACAAGGAAGCATCGATCCTCGCGGCAGCCGAGCGGGTGCGGGCGGGCGGCGCCAGCAAGGCCCGCGCCGGCCGCGACCCGATCAACATGCCGATGATCCGTAACTGGGTGGAGGCGATCGGCGACGAGAACCCCATCTACGTCGACGAGGACGCCGCCATCGCCGCGGGCCATGGCGGCATCGTCGCACCGCCCGCCATGGCGCAGGTCTGGACGATGCGCGGGCTCGGCGCCGTGCGCGAGGAAGACGATCCGCTCGGCCGGATGACGGAGATCCTCGACGAGGCCGGTTACACCTCGGTGGTCGCGACGAACTGCGACCAGACCTACCACCGCTACGTCCGGCCGGGCGAAGAGGTGACCATCGAGTCGGTCCTCGAAGACGTTGTGGGACCGAAGAAGACGGGGCTGGGCGAGGGCTGGTTCTTCACCACCAGGAACTTCTGGAAGGTCGGCGACGAGGTCGTCGCCGAGATGCTCTTCCGGATCCTGAAGTTCGCGCCCCCGGCGAAGGAGGCGGCCGCTCCCGCGGGAGCCGCGTCGTCGAGCCTGGGCGAGTCGCTCGAGGATCTCGACCCGACCCGGATGCTGCGTCCCTCGCAGTCCCGCGACACCGAGTTCTTCTGGGAGGGCGTCGCCGCCCACGAGCTGCGTCTCCAGCAGCGTCCGGACGGTTCGCTGCAGCACCCGCCGGTGCCGGCGATCTGGAAGGACAAGTCGGAGCGGACCGACTACGTCGTGGCCTCGGGGCTCGGCACCGTCTTCAGCTACGTCGTGCACCACGCGCCGAAGGTGCCGGGTCGTTCGCTGCCGTTCGTCGTCGCGCTTGTGGAACTCGCCGAGGGCGTGCGGATGCTCGGCGAGCTGCGCGGCGTCGATCCGAGCGAGGTCACGATCGGGATGCCGGTGCAGGTGGAGTTCCTCGACCTGCCGGGCGACGACGAGACCGGACAACAGCCCTGGACGCTGTACGCGTGGCGTCCCGCGAAGGAGCAGTGATGAGCTCGACCCTGACAGCGACAGTGGGGGAGACCCTGCCAGCCCTGTCCATCCACGGCGACCCGACCTTCATCGTGTCGACGGCGTTGGCCACCAGGGACTTCCAGGATGTCCACCACGACCGGGACAAGGCGCAGCAGCGCGGCTCGAAGGACATCTTCGTCAACATCCTCACCGACACCGGGCTGGTGCAGCGGTACGTCACCGACTGGGCCGGTCCGCGTGCCGTGATCAAGTCGATCAAGCTGCGGCTCGGTGTGCCCTGGTACGCCTACGACACGTTGACCCTGACCGGTGCCGTCTCCTCGGTGGAGGACGGCCTCGTCACCCTCGACATCGTCGGCAAGGACAGCCTCGGTGACCACATCAAGTCGACGGTCACCCTCGTGATGGATGGAGCAGCCCAGTGAGCGAGCTGTCCGGCAAGGCCGCGATCGTCGGCATCGGCGCCACCGACTTCTCCAAGGACTCGGGGCGCAGCGAGCTGCGCCTCGCCGCCGAGGCGGTGCAGGCCGCGCTCGACGACGCGGGCCTGAAGCCGTCCGACGTGGACGGCCTGACCTCCTTCACCATGGACACCAACACCGAAGTCGCGGTGGCGCGTTCGGTCGGCATCCCGAACCTGAAGTTCTTCAGCCGGATCCACTACGGCGGCGGCGCGGCCTGCGCCACCATCCAGCAGGCCGCGATGGCGGTGGCCACCGGTGTCGCGGACGTGGTGGTCGCCTACCGCGCGTTCAACGAGCGCTCGGGAATGCGCTTCGGGCAGGTGAACTCGGCGCTGGTGCAGCAGGTGAACTCCTCCGGCACCGACAACGCCTTCTCGTACCCGCACGGGCTCAGCACGCCCGCGTCGTTCGTCGCGATGATCGCCCAGCGCTACATGCACGTGTACGGCGCCACCAGTGCGGACTTCGGTGCGGTTGCGGTCGCGGACCGCAAGCACGCGGCGACCAACCCGAACGCCTTCTTCTACGGCAAGCCGATCACCATCGAGGAGCACCAGGCCTCGCGGTGGATCGCCGAGCCGCTGCACCTGCTGGACTGCTGCCAGGAGACCGACGGCGGCATCGCGATCGTCGTGACCTCCCCGGAGCGCGCGAAGGACCTGCCGAACACGCCGGCGATCATCGCCGCCGCGGCGCAGGGCAGTGGGGCCGATCAGTACATCATGACCAGCTACTACCGGGACGGCCTGAGCGGTCTGCCCGAGATGGGGCTGGTCGGCGATCAGCTGTGGGCCCAGTCGGGTCTGCGTCCGCAGGACATGCAGACCGCGGTGCTCTACGACCACTTCACCCCGTACGTGCTGATGCAGCTCGAGGAGCTCGGCTTCTGCGGCCGCGGCGAGGCCAAGGACTTCATCGCCGACGGCGCCATCGAGCTGGGCGGGCGGCTGCCGCTGAACACCCACGGTGGGCAGTTGGGTGAGGGCTACATCCACGGCATGAACGGCATCGCCGAGGGTGTCCGCCAGATCCGCGGTACCTCGGTGAACCAGGTTCCGGACGTGCAGAACGTCCTCGTGACGGCAGGCACCGGCGTGCCGACCTCGGGGCTGGTCCTCACGGCGTAAGCGCCTTCGGCGCCCGTGCGCGGTTGACGAGTGCTAGGACTCGTCAACCGCGCACGGGCGCGTCAGCGCCTTTGCGATCGGCGCAGCGAGCGCGGCGATGCTCTCGGCCGTGCCGGATTCCCGACCCTCGAGCGCCCTTGCGCCGACGGTCCGGTCGAAGACCAGGCCCTCCAGGAGGGCGATCAGGTCTGCCGCGTCCCGCTCCGGGTCGGCGGTGCCGAGCGTGCGGGTGAGCTCGACCGCACGCTCCCGGGAGAACAAGCTGACGGCAAGCGCGGCCTGGATCTGCTTGTCGTGCACCATCTCCAGCGTGAGTGCATAGCGCGCTCGGATGTCGCGGGCGCGCTCGGAGAGCAGCCCGTCGACGTAGGCGGCGATCCCGTTGGCGATCTCGGCGATACCTGCTCCTGTGTTCGGCGCCTGCGGTTCCTGCTGGGAATCGGCGAAGGCGCGTCGCGACCGGTCGGTGAGGTGGCCGACCGTCGCGACCAGCAGGTCGCGTTTGGTCCTGAAGTAGTAGGACGTCGATCCGGCGGGCAGCCCCAGATGGCGGTCGATCCCGCGATGGGTGAGTGCCCGGATGCCGTCCGTGGCGATGATGTCGAGCGCGGCATCGGCGATGCGCGCGCGCCGGTCTGTCGTTTCCGTCATTGATGTCGCTCCGATCACGTTGACCCATGAAACTCTACATTTGTAGAGTCGCGCTATGAAACCGATTCGAGTGGATGTGTTCGACCGGGCCGCGCACGACGCCGGATTCGTGCTCGACTCCGCGCAGCGGGCAGCCGCCGAGCGCCTGGCCGCGATGGACCCCGCGACCGGTCGCGGGATCTACCTGTGGGGCCCGGTCGGCAGGGGTAAGACCTGGCTGATGGACGTGTTCCGCGAGGGCCTCGGCGGCGTCCCGTCCCGGCGCGTGCACTTCCACGAGTTCTTCCGCCGGCTGCACGAGCTCGTGCACACCGACGGGATCGAACGCGCGATGGACCTGCTGCTCGGACGCTGCAAGGTCCTGTTCTTCGACGAGTTCCACGTGCACGACGTCGGCGACGGTGCGCTGTTGACGAGGCTGTTCGCAGTGCTGCGGAAGCGCCGGGTGACGCTGGTGGTGACCTCGAACTATCCGCCGGACGGGTTGATGCCGAACCCGCTGTTCCACGAGACGTTCGTGCCGACCATCGAGGTGCTCAAGGAACGGATGGAGATCGTCGAGGTGGCGGGCGCCGTCGACTACCGGGAGTCGGGGACCGCTGGGAGGCGATTCGGTGCGGGGCGGTACCTGTCGGACGCGGCCGGCTTGCAGTGGCCAGCGGCAGCCGATCGCGTGACGCTCCGCCCGACCACCCAGCCCATCACGGCGCTCTCGGCGGCGGGCGATCTCGTCTGGTTCGAGTTCGCCGACCTGTGCGAGCGGCCGACCTCGACGCTGGACTACCTGAGCCTGGCGGCGGCCTACCCGCGCTGGGTGCTCAGCGGTGTGCCCCGGATGGCCGACGCGAGTCCCGATGGGGTGCAGCGATTCTGCAATGTCGTCGACATCCTCCACGACCAGGACGCGGAGCTGACCCTGGTCGGCGCGGATTGGCGGGTGTCGGGACCCGAGCCGGTCGCGGGCGGGCTGGACCTGGCACGCACCCGCAGCAGATTGGCGCTGCTGGGGTGAGTTAGCCCGCGGCGGGGTCGAGGTCGCGATCGGTCGACGACCCCGAGGGCGCCGCGGGCCTCTGCTCGTCCCCGCGGCCGCGGGTGATCAGCCAGCCGAAGGCCGTCGCGACGGGGAACATGATGACGCCGTACACCGCCGCGGGGACCGCGATGCGGGTGCTGTCGAGCAGGCTGATCGCGATCGTGATCGCGAGCGTGCTGTTGTGGATGCCGATCTCCATCGAGCTGGCGATCGACTGCCTGCTGGCGATGCCCAGCCTCCGCGGCAGCACGTAACCGATGCTCAGGCTCAGAATGCAGAAGATCAAGGTGATCAGGCCGACGTCCGCCAGGTACCCGGTGACGTTCTCCCGCTCGGCGATCACCGTGCCGACGATGACCAGCGCGAGGACCACCGCCGAGCCGATCCGAACGGGACGGTCCATCCGGTCCGCGAAGGCGGGCCACGCCTGCCGTACCCAGACGCCGATGGCGACCGGGATCAGCACGATCGCGAAGATCTGCACCACCTTGGCGAACTGCAGGCCGAGCGAACCGGTGCCGTCCGATGGTGCGAAATGCCCGAGGGCGAAGTTGGTGATCAGCGGTAGCGACACCACCGCGATCACCGAATTCACTGCCGTGAGTGTGACATTCAGTGCGACATCACCGCGGAACAGATGACTGAACAGGTTTGCCGTTGTCCCGCCGGGGGAGGCGGCCAGCAGCATCATGCCCACCGCAAGGAGCGGCGGCAGGTCGAACAGCAGCACCAGCCCGAACGCGATCGCGGGCAGCAGGATCAACTGGCAGACCAACGCGATCGCGACGGCCTTGGGATGTCTGGCGACCCGCGCGAAGTCCCCGACGGTCAGGGACAGGCCGAGGCCGAACATGATGATCGCCAACGCGAGCGGCAGTGCGACCGTGGACAGCCCGGAATTCATCGCAGATCCCCGTTTCCTGGAAGGCTCGCGACGTGCACGCGTCGCCGACAGATTCTCGGCGCAAAGATACGGGTGTCCACACCGGAATTGGGCATATCGCCCATATTCGTCGTGCCGGAGGGCGCCGCAGTCGCCGCATCGCCGAACCGACCTATCGCTGACTATGACGGGTGGCATAGCCTCGCTGGGACGAGTACCCGGCGAGAGGTGGAATCGATGACGGTCGCACACGAGGTCAAGGATCAGATCCAGCAGATCGGCGGGGGATTCATGTTCTCCCGCGAGGCCAAGGAGTTCGGCCGCAGCACCGGTGTGGACGGCTTCATCGGCCCGTACATGCGCGGCCGCTGTGGCGTCCTCGGCGAGGTCGACGCCGACGTCGTGACGGCCGCCGCCGGGTTCTTCCCCGCCGACAGCGTGCGGGCCGCCTGGGAGTCGGTGGCGATGCCTGCCGCCGAGGCCGCCCGTGGCTACGCGCTCGCCGCGCAGCAGTTCGGCGTCCGCAAGCTCGCCTCGTTCGACGGGGCCGAGCGGCTCGCCGAACTGATGGAGGCCGTCGCGGCCAACGCCGATCCTGCGGGTGTGCCGCTGTTCGCCGGCTGGCGGGCCGTGCCGCTGCCCGCGGATCCGCGGGCCCGGGTCCTCCAGCTCACGCACGTCCTGAGGGAGCTGCGTGGAGGGGTCCACCTCGTCGCCGTCAAGAGCCAGGGCGTCAGCCCGCGGGACGCCGTCCTGATCGCCGGCTCGCCGCTGGCCAGCGGGCCCGACCAGGCCGCGCTCTACGGCTGGCCCGCGCCCTACACGGCGCCCGGCGAGGATGTCCGGGCCCGATGGGCGCGCGCCGAGGAGATCACCGACGAGCTCGCCTCGCAGGCATTCGACGTCCTGGACGAGACCGAGGGCAAGGAACTCGTCACCCTGCTCGCGGACGCCAACGCGGCAGTCTTCCCCGCTCGCTGATCCCGGGGCCACCCCGCCTGCGAATCCATCGATCTCGTGCGGGCACCGTGCGACGATGGAGTGGTGGGCACGGCGGTCGGTCGCACTGCCACGGTTATCGCGTTGATCGTGGTGAGCGTCCTTGCGCTCCGCGGCTACCTGCCCGAGGTCGAGGAGCCGCCTGCGGCGCCGCCGAGGACCGACGGAACGGCCGCGCTGGTCGCGATGCTCGTCATTGCGGCCATCGCGGTCCTCGTGGCCGTGATCGCCCTGGTGGCGGTGCTGGTACTGGGCCCGTCGCGCAGGCCGGTGCGACCGGCACCGACGTGGATCGGCCACCGCCCGTCGCCCGGCCGATGGTGGCAGGGGGTGGCGTGGTTCGGGTTTGCGGGACTGGTGGTGACCGCCGCGCTCGCCCTCGCACCGAGCAGGGACCGGGCGGCCCCCTCCGATCCGAATGGCGGCGCGACCGATCCGAACCTGCCCGCGGTCGGACAGCTCCCCGCTCCCCGCGGCAGTGAGATCTGGCCGGACATCCTGCTGGTGTTGCCGCTGTTGACCGCGCTGCTGTTGGCCGGGGCCGTCGCCCGCGCGCGGCTCCTGGTGCCAGAGACGACCGACTCCAGCGAGGAGGACACGGTCCCCGCTGCCCGGCGAGCGGCCGCCGAATCCTTCAGGCGGGCAGCGGAACTGGTCCTCGCCGAGGTCGCGAACACCGGGGCGGACCCCCGAGCGGCCATCATCGCCTGCTACCTGGCGATGGAACGCGCTCTCGGCGCGGCGCCCGACGCCGCGCCACTGGCATCCGACACCCCATCCGAGGTGCTGGCGCGTGCGGTACGCCACGGCGCGCTGCACAGGGAGAGTGCCACGGCTCTGGTCGGGCTCTTCGAGGAGGCCAGGTTCAGCGGGCACGAGATGACCGAGCGACACCGGAGCACGGCGGCGGAGTTGTTGCGCTCCGTCCTGGCCGAGCTGGAGGAGATGCGATGCGCCGCATCGCCGTGATCGGGATCCTCTTCGTCGCGGCGCTGGACGCGATGGCGCTGCGGGCCGGCGCGCCCGCGGCCGCGCTGATCGCGATCGGAGCGTCGGCCGCCGTCGTGATCTTCGCGATGCGCCGAGCCGTCGACGCGGCACCGGCGGCGGGCGAGGTCGTCGCGCCGTCGAACTCCCAGCAGGAGATGCTGCGGCGCTGGCGTCTTCGCACAGAGACGCTGGTGAGCTGGGCGGACGGTTCGTGCGCGGACTGGGACCGGCACCTGCGGCCGCTGCTCGCCCGCGAGTTCGTGCACGTGAGCGGACCGCATGCTCCCCGGGGCCACGCCGAGATCGAGGCGGCAGGGGCCGCGATGTTCGGCGCCGACCTGTGGCGGTGGGTGGACCCGGCGGGGGCGCGCACGGGCGATCCGGACGGGCCCGGCCCCGGGCGTGGGGCGCTCGAGCGCATCCTGACCCGCCTGGAGCAGCTGTGACCGCCGCGACGCGGGCCACCACGGCCCGAGCCGGGGCGGTGCTCGCCGAGATCGAACGGGCCGTGGTCGGCAAGCGGGACGCGATCACGACGGTGCTGCTGGTGGTCCTCGCCGGTGGGCACGTGCTGATCGAGGACCTGCCGGGGCTGGGCAAGACGCTGATCGCGCGGTCCTTCGCGGCGGCACTCGGGCTGGAGTTCACCCGCGTCCAGTTCACTCCTGACCTGCTGCCAGCCGACCTGCTCGGCTCGACCGTCTACGACATGCAGTCGGGACGCTTCGAGTTCCGTGCCGGACCGGTGTTCACCAACGTCCTCCTCGCCGACGAGATCAACCGAACGCCGCCGAAAACCCAAGCGGCGCTGTTGGAGTCGATGGCAGAGGGGCAGGTCAGCATCGACGGGGTCACCCGCCGGCTGCCGGACCCGTTCATCGTGCTCGCCACCGACAACCCGATCGAGTACGAGGGCACCTATCCGCTCCCGGAGGCGCAGCTCGACAGGTTCATGCTGCGGCTGCGACTCGGATACCTCGGCGCCGCGGACGAGCAGGAGATGCTGCAGCGCCGCCTGGACCGCGGCGCGGGCTCGGTGGACGTCCGGGCGACCGTGACGGCGGACGAACTGCACGCCATGCGCGACAGCGTCGAACAGGTCTCGGTGCACCCGGACGTGCTCCGGTACGTGGTGTCGCTGGCGGCCGCGACCCGCTCGCATCCCCAGGTGGAGGTCGGCGCGAGCCCACGGGCGGAGCTCGACCTCGTCCAGCTCGCCAGGGCGCGGGCACTCCTTGGCGGTCGGGACTACGTCATCCCCGAGGACATCAAGGCGCTGGCCGCGCCCGCGGTGGCGCACCGGATCTCGCTGCGACCGGAGATGTGGGTGCGCCGGATCCACCCCGAGGAGGTGGTCGCCGACATCCTGCGCCGGCTGCCGGTGCCGAGGGCGAGCACGTGAGCGCCATCGAGTGGCGGGCCTCGCCCGCGGCGGCGGCCCTCGCCACGTGCTCGGCCACCGCACTGGTCGTCGCGCTCGTCGGTGGCAGACCGGAGCTGCTGGCCTTCGCCGCCCCGATGCTCGGCGCGCTCGCGGCGCGGGCGCTGTTGCCCCGCCCCGCCGATCGGGTGACCGTGCGCGGCGATCCGACGACGGTCCGGATGTTCGAGGCGGAGTCGGTGCGGCTTGCGGTCGCGGTGGACGCGGCCGGTCTGCGGTCGGCCTGCGGTGTCCGGGCGCTTCCGCAGGAGGGGCTGGAGATCGAGCAGGAGGCGGCGAGCCCGGACGACCGGCGCACGGGCGTGCGGATCACCGCCGGACGGTGGGGGAGCTATCGGCCGCGGGTGGCCGTCGACGTGACCGCGGCGGGTGGGTTGTTGGTGGGTGCGGCGGTGGCCGAGGTGGCCACGGTCGATGTGTTCCCCCTCGTGGATCCGAACCGGCCGGGGATCCCGCCGACGGACCTGCCGGATCGGTTCGGGGCGCATCCAACCGAACGACACGGGCCAGGGGTGGAGTACGCGGACATCCGCGCCTACGTCCCCGGCGACCAACTGCGCGCGGTGAACTGGCCGGTGAGTGCGCGCCGCCGCGCCCTGCACGTCACCGAACGCCGGACGGATCGCGCGGCGGACGTCGTGGTGTTGATCGACGCGCACCCGCAGGCGCCCGGGCCCGCGAGCGAGAGCCTGGATCGTTCGGTGCGCGGCGGCTGCCAGGTCGCGCAGGCGGCGCTCAGGCGTGGTGACCGCACCGCGGTCGTCGTACTCGGTACCCGATCGCGCTGGCTCGCACCGGATCTCGGTCGCCGGCAGTTCTACCGGATCGTCGAGGCCGTGCTCGGCGCGGGCGAGCGCACCCTGCCGCTCGAGGGCACGCTGGTGCCGCGACCAGCCGTGCCGCCCGGCGCCGCGGTGATCGCCTTCACCACGTTGCTGGATACGGACTTCGCGCTGGCCCTCATCGACCTTCGCAAACGGGGCCGCACCGTGGCCGTGGTGGACGTGCTCGCAGGCCCGCCGTTCGTGGACGAGCTCGATCCGACCGTCGCGAGGATGTGGCGGCTCGAACGCAGGAACATGTATCGGGATCTCGGCGTCCTCGGGATCGATGTCGTCGGCTGGCAGGGGGATTCGTCTCTCGAACGCGTGCTGGCCGGGGTCGGCCGCCGAGACAGGCGGGCGGTGGTGCCGCGATGACCACGCTCACCGGATCGAGCGCGATGGCCCTCGGCGCCGGCTGGTCGATGAGTGCCGCCGTCGTTCCCCATGCGCAGGCGCAGGCACTGATCGCGGCGGTGCTCTCCGCCGCGGGGGTGTTCGTCGCGCGGTGGAGCCGGGTGGCGGTGGTCTGTGCCGTGCAGGGCGCGCTGCTCGCGTTGGCGCTGGGCGAGCCGACGCCGGTGCAGGCGGGAGTTGCCGGAGTCGGGGCGACAGTGTTCGTGCTGGCCGCCCATTCCGCGCACATGCCGGGGATCGTGGTCACCGAAGTGGGGCAGGTGCTGGCGGTGGCGGTCGTGACCGCGGCCGCGGCGGTGTCGGTGTTCCTGTTGCCCTTCGAGATCGCCTGGCTGCCACTGGTCGCGCCGATCGCATGCCTGGCGGTGTACGCGTTGGTGCTCGCGCCCTATGCCACGGCGAAACGGGTTGGCCGTGACGATCATCGGCGCCTCGTGGATTGAGCGGCAGGGCCGTGCGATCCCCGGTGGCAACTCTCGGCGCGCGCACCCCGGGGAGGTTTCGGCCTGATCTGGCCCTACGGTGGGCGAAGAACCCACCCACCCCAACAGCAAGGAGTCACCGGACGTGGACGGCACCACCGATTCTTCGGCGTTGGACCTGGAGGCGCATCTACCACGTCTGACGGCGCGCGGCGTGATCCTCAGCCTGCTCGTCAGCAACCATCCCGCGCAGCCGACCCCGGCTCAGGTGGTTCGTGCGGCCGGGGCCTTCGACATCAAGGAGTCCGCTGCCCGGGCCGCGTTGAGCCGGATGGTCTCCGGTGGTGACCTGATCCGGACCGCCGACGGATTCCATCTGAGTTCTGCGCTGCTCGAGCGCCGCCAGCGGGTGCTCCACGAGGTGCGGCAGGAGACCACGGACTGGGACGGGGAATGGGAGATCGTGGTGGTGACCGGGAGCGGGCGAGACCCGGGCGACCGCGCCACCCTGCGCGCCCGGCTGACCCGGCTGCGCCTGGCGGAGTTGCGGGAGGGGGTGTGGCTGCGCCCGGCGAACCTGGTCCGCCCGCTGGGCCTGGTCGGCCAGCCGGTGGAACTGCTGCGGGGGCGACCCGACGGTGACGCCGTCGAGTTGGTCGCCGCGCTGTGGGACCTGTCCGCGTGGGAGAAGGAGTCTCGTCGGCTGCTCGGCCTGATGGACCTTGCGGTCAGCACAGTGGACCGGTTCACGGTGGCCACGGCGATCGTGCGCCACCTGCTCACCGATCCGGTGTTGCCGCCCCAGTTGCAGCCGCACCCGTGGACCGTGGCGAACGTACACACGGCGTGGGCCGCGTACCAGGAAGAGTTCGTCTCGATCCCCGAAGTGGGAGGGGGCGCGGAGGGCTGAATATTACTCATTGACTTCAACTGTTTGAAAAACGTAATGTCCTTCGCATAGTCGAAGGAGGCAGCCATGCAGACGCATGAGGTTTTCAATCAGGCCAACCCGCTCGAGGGCCACAACGTGGCCGACGACCCGACGCTGATGGACGGGCTCGTGCGTGAGGGTGCCGAATGGTCGGTGGGCGAGGTGAACGCGCTCGGCGAGCTGGCCGGCACCGCGGAGGTGCAGGACTGGGGCCGACTGGCCAACGAGAACCCGCCGATTCTGCGGCCCTACGACCGTTTCGGCCATCGGATCGACGACATCGAGTTCCACCCGGCCTGGCACGACCTGCTGACCACCGCCGTGGCCAACGGCCTGCACGGCGCACCGTGGTCGGATGACCGCGCGGGCAGTCACGTCGCCCGCGCTGCGAAGTTCTACGTCTGGTCGAACGTCGAAGCCGGTCACACCTGCCCGATCTCGGCGACGTACGCCGCGATCCCTGCCCTGCGGGACAACCCGGAGTTGGCGGCCACCTATGAGCCGCTGCTGTCCAACGGCTTCTACGAGTCGGGTCTGACGGCGCCCCTCGGCAAGGCCGGGCTGCTTGCCACCATGTCGATGACCGAGAAGCAGGGCGGCTCCGACATCCGGGCGAACACGACCCGCGCGACGGAGCAGCCGGACGGCAGCTACCGGATCGTCGGCCACAAGTGGTTCACCTCCGCCACCATGGCCGATCTCTACCTGGCCCTCGCGCAGACGGATGCAGGCGTGACCTGTTTCCTGGTGCCGCGCGTCCTGCCCGACGGCACTCTCAACGACGTGCGGTTGATGCGGCTCAAGGACAAGCTGGGCAACCGGTCGAATCCGTCGGGGGAGATCGAGTACCAGAACGCGGTCGGCTGGCGGATCGGGGAGGAAGGCCGGGGCGTGCCGACCATCATCAAGATGGTCAACATGACGCGACTGGACTGCCTGATCGGCGCGGCATCGGGCATGCGCCGCGGCGTCACCCAGGCCGCGCATCACGCGACGTACCGTAAGGCGTTCGGCAGCTACCTGATCGATCAGCCCCTGATGCGCAACGTGCTGTCGGATCTGACGGTGGAATCCGAGGCCGCGTCGCTGCTGATGATGCGCCTGGCCGGAGCGCACGATCGATCCACCCGCGGCGACCAGGCGGAAGCGCGGTTCCTGCGGCTGGCGCTGGCGATCGGAAAGTACTGGGTGTGCAAGCGGTGGCCCGCGCACGCGGCGGAGTCACTGGAGTGCTTCGGCGGCAACGGCTTCATCGAGGAGTCGCAGATGCCGCGGCTCTTCCGCGAGTCCCCGCTCAACGGCATCTGGGAAGGAAGCGGCAACGTGGCGGCGCTCGACGTGCTGCGTGCCATGGCCAAGAGCCCGCAGTCGGTGGAGGCGTTCTTCGGTGAGGTCGCCCTCGCGGGCGCCGAGCCCAGTATCCAGCGTGAAGTGGCCGAGATCCGGTCCCAGCTCAACGATCTCGCAGGCGCAGAGGTTCTGGCCCGCCGGGTCATCGAACGGATGGCCCTCGTCCTGCAGGCATCGCTGCTGGTCCGGTTCGGCGACCCGGCCGTCTCCGACGCGTTCATCGCGACCCGCCTCGACGGCGACCGGGGCAGCGTCTACGGCACCCTGCCCGCCGGCGTCGACTTCGCGGCGATCATCGGACGCGTCACCCCGAAGGTCGGCTGAGCGAACACATTTCGAGTCGGACCCATACAACGCAAGGGAGTCGATCAATGCAGGGAATCGGTGAGTGGGCGGTCCAGCGCGCCCGACTGAGCGGGGACAAGGTCGCGTTCGTCTACGACGGGCGGTCCTGGACGTATGGCGAGTTCAACGACCGCACCGACCGACTGGCCAATCAGCTTCGTGATCGGTTCGGGGTCCGGCGCGGGGATCGGGTCGCGGCCGTCGTCGCGTCCTCGGTGGAGTGCCTGGAGATCCTCTTCGCGAGCGCGAAGCTCGGGGCGATCTTCACGCCGATCAACGTGCGGCTGACGGCGCCCGAGATCGGTTACGTGCTGGCCGATCTCGGTGCGGAGCTCCTGTTCGCACACGGGATGTTCACCCAGGTGCCGGACGCGTTGGCGGAGCCCGGCGTCCAGGTACGCGACGTCGTCACCCTGGGCGAGGGTTACGACACGCTGGTGGCGGGCGGGAGCCCGACGCCGGTGCCCTCGCAGGTCGACCGGCACGACGTGGCGGTGATCATGTACACCTCGGGGACCACCGGCCGCCCCAAGGGCGCGATGCTCACGCACGAGAACCTGCGAGCGAACGCCGTCGCCGTCACGTCGGCGTTCGGACTGCGTCGGAGCGATGTCACCGTCACCGCGCTCCCGATGTTCCACATGGGTGGGCTCGGCCTGCACACGCTGCCCTTCATCTACGTGGGCGGCCGCAACGTGATCCTGCCGTCGTTCGACCCGACCACCGTCCTGGAGCTGGTAGCCAAGGAACGGGCGACCCAGCTGCTGCTCGTGCCGACGATGTGGCAGGCCGTGACGGCGGTGCCCGATCTCAAGCGTTACGACCTGTCCTCGCTGGACTGTGCGCTCACCTCCGGGGCGCCTGCGCCGATCGGGGTGCTCGAGTTCTTCGCCGATCTCGGCATCCCGTTCGAGGAGGGCTTCGGGATGACCGAGTGCGCGCCGTCGGTCGCGAAGCTCGATGCCGAGTACATCCGCACCAAGGCCGGGTCCATCGGCCGGTCGCTGTTCGGTATCGAGACCCGGATCGTGGACGACCGGGATCAGGACGTGCCAACCGGCACCGTTGGCGAGCTCCTCGTACGGGGAGACAACGTCTTTGTCGGGTACTGGATGCGCCCCGAGGAGACCGCCGAGGCGTTGCGCGGCGGCTGGTTTCACTCCGGCGACCTGGGCTGGGCCGACGAGGACGGCTTCATCACCCTGGTGGACCGGAGAAAGGACATGCTGATCAGCGGCGGGGAGAACGTCTACACCCGCGAGGTCGAGCTGGCGATCGCGCAGATGCCTCAGGTGCGCGACGTGGCCGTTGTCGGTGCCGCACACGAGAAATGGGGGGAGACGCCGGTGGCGTTCGTGGTCGCCACGGAGGGCGAGATCCTCACGGAGGAGGAGGTCATCGCGTTTGCCCGCCAACGGCTTGCCGGCTTCAAGACGCCGACCAGGGTGTGCTTCCTCCCGGCTCTGCCGACCACCGCGACGGGCAAGATCCAGAAGAACGCTCTGCGTGATCGGCTGTCCGCCGGTATGTCCGACGGATAGCAGGACCGATCACCTGTCACTACGGCCGGCCGTGGCACTGCCACGGCCGGCCGTAGTGATGACAGGGCGGCCACATCCGGCGACGGCGCCCGAAGCCGGGAAGCCCCGCGAACGCGAACGCCGGTGGTGCCCGCTTTCGCGGGCACCACCGGCGTTGGTGAACGTGATCTGTGCGCTACGGCAGCAGCTGATCCATGAAGGAGTTGCTGTAGATCCGGTGCGGGTCGAGCGTGTTGAACGTCGCCCGTGCGGTGTCCCAGTTGTCGCTCGCGGGCACGCCGTCGCGGTAGCTCTGCGGCAGGGCGCCGCTGATGATTCCGCCGTCGGTGTACGGGTTCGCGCCGAACGCCCAGCCCTTCGACCACTCGGGGCGGAAGGTGTAGTCGTTGCCCGTGTAGTGCGAGCGCATCCACTGCTCCATCTCGCGGTAGAACTCGAACATGCCGGGGGTCCCCGGGACGCCGAGCACATTCAGCCAGATGGCGGTGTCCCACTCGGGATGATCCGGGCGCGGACGCATCGCGGAGATGGTCGGAGCGCCTGCCGACGGGACCTTGACGTCAGCGGCCTGGTCGAGGCCGCAGCAGCGGATCTCGACGGGACCGTTGAGCGGGTACTGGCCCTTGGCCTTGTAGAACTCGATGCGCTCGTTGAACCAGTTGGTGAAGTCGTGGATGACCTGACCGATGTTGGCGCGGTTGGTGATGACGGCGCCGCCGCCCTCGGTCAGGCGGAGGGTGGTGGCCTTGATGTAGAACTGGATGTCCTTCGACCAGCCCCAGATGTCGTTGGCGTTGGTCGCGGCGAGTCCCGCGACCGTGGTCGTGTACATCGTCTGGCCGAACAGCGGTGCGATGCCGGGGGCACCCGCATTCATCTGTCCGAGAAGATCGGTGAGCACCTCGGGCAGGTTGTCCGAGAACGGGTAGTTGTACGGGCCGGTGACCTCGCGGGACCCGGCGGGCTTGGTGGGCGCGACCGACCACACCTTGAGCCACGGCTTGTCGGTGAACGGGTACCAGATGGCCTCGACGCCGCCGTTGGAGGCGACGTAGCTCTCGAAGGTGCGGCCCGAGGCGCCCTTTGCCCCGAACATCTCGGTCCACTTGATGTCGGTGTAGCTCTGGCACCGCATCCGGAAGTTCGGGCCCGCCTGCAGGGTCACCGAGGTGAGGAAGGTGCGACCGAGGTTGGTCAGCAGGGGCTTGATCTGAGGATCGTTGCGGGAGTAGGTCTTCTGCGCGTACGCGGAGCCGTCCCAGACCACCGCGGTCAGCGAGGTCACCAGGTTGCTCAGCGAGCCGTAGGTGTGGCCCGGAGCGGTGCCCTGTCCGTTCGCGGGCAGGGCGGCGCCGTGCGCATCCACGGCGAGCGAGCCCGCGATGGTCAGCACGCCGGGAGCGGGGAGGTTGGCGAAGCCGAGGCCCTGTGCCTGCAGCGCGGTGGTGATCGCGTCCAGAGTGGCGCCCGGGCCTGCGGTGACGGTCGCCGGGGAGCCACCCGCGTTGACCGACACGCCGTTGAGGTGCTTGATCGTGTCGACCAGGATGACCTTGTCGACGGGCGCGCCGTTGACGACGGTCAGCGGGGTCCAACCGTGCATGGCGCCACGCGGACGCAGCTTGTACCCGTTGGCGTGCGCCCAGTTAGCCAGCCGGACAACGTCGTCGGCGGACTTGGGGTGACAGGTCCAGACGGAGTCCAGCATGATCTCCTTGGACCAGTTCTGGTACGCCTGCTGCGCGAGTTCGATGCCGTCCGGGAAGCTCGGCGGTGCGGGGAGCGTCGGTCCGCCGCCAAGAGAACCCGAGCCGCCTGCCGAACCCGACGAGCCGAGCGGGATGGCGTAGACGGGCGTCCATGCGCCCGCCGCCGTCGCTGCCAGGGCCCCCGCCCCTGCAGCGAGGAATCCCCGCCTGGATAAGCCGAGACGCTTATCGTTCGATTCCGGCATGCGTTTACTCCAGTCGTGTGTGAGAGAGGGGGAGTTGTGTTCGTCAGTGCTGGGTAGATCGGTCGGCCGTGCTGGGAACGGCCGACCGATCTGTCGTGCTTGCCTGGATCAGGCGAGCGTGAGGACCACGTCTGCCAGGGCCGGCGAGTCGCTGCGCTCGAGAACGCTTGCCGAGATGAGCAACTGGCCGGTTTCTTTCCAGATTCGGATCTTGAGGGTCTCGCCCGGGTAGACCACCCCGGCGAAGCGGGCCTTGTAACCCTTGACCTTCGATGTGTCAGCGTCCAGCGCGGCATCGACAGCGGCCTTGCAGACCATTCCGTACGTGCACAACCCATGCAGGATAGGCGCAGGAAAGCCTGCCGCGCTGGCGAATTGAGGATCTGAGTGCAGCGGGTTCCGGTCGCCGCACATCCGGTACAGCAACGCCTGCTGCGGCAGGATCGGCGCCTCGACCTCGAAGTCGGGGGACCGGTCGGGCAGCGGGGCGGACTCCGACGGGCCGCGCTCGCCGCCGAAGCCGCCCTCTCCGCGCGCGAAGATCGACGACCGTGCGGTCCACAGCGGGTTCCCGTCCAGGTCGGTGGTGGTGGACTCCTGGACGATGACCGCGGCCTTGCCCTTGTCCCACACCTCGGAGATCCGGGTGGTGGTGCGTGCACTGCCCTCGGACGGAATCGGCTGGTGCACGGTCACTTCCTGGCTGCCGTGCACCACCTTGGCGAGGTCGATCTCCACACCGGGGAAGGACACCTTCGGCGCCTCGGTGGCATGGATGTTGGCCACCACGGTGGCGAAGGTCGGCAGCACCTGCGGCTTGCCGTCCTCGAGGTAGCGCAGCTCCTTGGCATCGAGCGGCCGCGCGCCGGCTCCGATGCCGAGGTGGTACAGCTGCACGTCCGAGCTGGTCCAGGAGAACTCCTGGGTGGGCAGCTCGGCGCCGATCGCGATGCTGGGGTCGATGGGCAACGTGACTCCCTGTCAGTTCGAAGTGGCGGGGGCGGTGGCGGACTCGGCGTTCGCGTCGGAAGCCGACTCGGCGCTCGCGCCCGACTTCGCCTTCGCGGCGATGTCCAGGACCGCGAGGTACGCGAAGGTCATCGCGGGTCCGATGGTCGCGCCGGGGCCTGCATAGGTGTGGCCCATCACCGGCGCGCTGACGTTGCCTGCCGCGTACAGACCCTCGATGACGGTGCCGTCCTCGCGCAGCGCGCGGCCGTCGACATCGGTCTGGATGCCGCCCTTGGTGCCGAGGTCGCCCGGCACCATCTTGATCGCGTAGAAGGGGGCCTTGCTGATCTCCGCCAGGCTGGGGTTCTTCAGGCGGGGATCGCCGTAGTAGGCGTCGTATCCGCTGTCACCACGGCCGAAGTCCTCGTCCTTGCCGTTGCGCGCGAAGCCGTTGAACCGCTCGACGGTCTCGGTCAGCGCGTCGACGGGCAGGCCGGTCTTCTCGGCGAGTTCGGCGATGGTGCCCGCCTTCACCACGATTCCGGCCTTGAGCCAGCGGCCGGGGAACGGCGAGCGCGGGGTGATGCCCGCGAAGGTGTACCGGTTGCGGTAGCGCTGATCCAGGATCATCCAGGTCGGGATGTTCTCGCCCGGGCCCTCGCCCTGGCCGTACTTGCCGCCGTACATCATGTGGGTGGCCTCGACGTACGGGGCGGCCTCGTTGCCGAACCGCTTGCCGCTGGTGTTGACCATCATCGAGCCGGGCAGGGTCCGCTCGGAAAGGGCGAACCACGGGCCGCCGGTCAGCGGGATGGACGGACCCCACCAGGCGTCGTCCATGAAGTCCACTGCGGCACCGACCTTCTGGCCGGCCAGGATGCCGTCGCCGGTGTTGGCCTTTGCGCCGACGGTCCACTCGGTGGTGATCGGGGCGCGCTGGTACTGCTTGCGCATCTCCTCGTTGTGCTCGAAGCCGCCCGAGCCGAGCACGACGCCGTGCTTGGCGCGGATGACCTGCTCCTCGCCGTCGACGAGCACCTTCACGCCGCGGACGGCGCCGTCCTCCGTGTACAGCTCGGTCAGCGGGGTGTTCAGCAGGATCGGCACGCCCGCGTCGCGCAGACCGATGCGCATGCCCGCGACCAGGGCCTGCCCGCGGACCAGCAGGTCCTTGCCGGTGGCCTTGGCGGCCAGGAAGCGAATGCCGACCTTCATCGCGCGAATGGGTCCGCGGCGGTTACGCATCAGCAGGTTCAGCCACTTGTAGTCGGCCTGCGTGATGACGAAGTTCTTGGGGGCCTTGACGTAGTCCGGCTCCAGGTTCTTGCGGTCGTCGCCGAGCTGGTTGCCGTCGAAGGGCGACGGCTCCACCGAGCGTCCGCCGAGGCGGCCGCCGGGGGCCTCCGGGTAGTAGTCCGAGTAGCCGGGCACCCACTGCAGCTTCAGCGCGCTGTTCTTCAGCACGAACGAGAGCATTTCCGGCCCGCGGTCGAGGTAGGTGTTGATGCGCTCGGGCGCAACGACATCGCCGATGATGCTGTGCAGGTACTCGCGGGCCGCCTCGCGGGTGTCGGTGACACCGTCGGCCTCGAGCACCTCGTTGTTGGGGATCCAGACGCCGCCACCGGACCTGGCGGTGGAGCCGCCGTAATGGGCGGCCTTCTCGACGATGACGACGCTCAAACCCTGGTGGGCGGCGGTCAGGGCCGCGGTCATGCCCGCCGCGCCGCTACCGACAACGACGATGTCGTATTCCTGCTTGCTCATGTAGAACACGTTATAGAATGAGGTGGCTCTCAGTCCATGCTTTCTGCCAGGAAGTATTGCCGAATTGGGGCTTGACAACCGGAACCAAACGAAAACACGTTGCAGGGTGGCGGAAGGTGGTGCGCGGTGTCCTGGGACCTTTCCGCGGATGTTGTGGTGATCGGGGTCGGCGTCGCGGGTGTCTCCGCTGCCCTCGAGGCAAATTCGGCGGGTGCGGACGTGATCGCGCTCGACCGCTACAGCGGAGGCGGGGCCAGCACCATCTCGGGCGGCATCGTCTATGCCGGTGGCGGGACGTGGGTGCAGAAGCAGGCCGGGGTCGCCGACAGCTCGGACGCGATGTTCGCCTACCTCAGTCGCGAGGTCGGGGACGCCGTCAGCCAGGAGACGCTGCGGAAGTTCTGCGACGAGAGTCCGGCGATGATCGACTGGCTGACCGGGCACGGGGTGCCGTTCGAGGCCTCGCTCTGCCCGTACAAGACGTCGTACCCGAGCAATCGTCATTACCTGTACTACTCGGGTAGCGAGGCGGCGGGCGGCTTCCGCGACGTCGCGAAGCCGGCGCCCCGTGGCCACCGGGCCAAGGGCAAGGGCACCTCGGGCAAGATGCTCTACGGGCCCCTGATCGCCTCCGCGTTGGCGAACGGCGTCCGGTTAGAACAGCAATCCCGTGCGACGGAGCTGATCATGGACGACACTGGGACCGTGGTCGGGGTCCAGTGCCTGAGCCTTCGCGGCGCGCCGAAGCGGGTGCGTGCGCGGTATGCCGCGCTGACCTCCCTCTCCTCCAAGCCGGGTATCTACTACCCGCCTATGCGCAAGATCCTGCAGAAGCAGATCGAGAGGATGGAGGCGCGGTACGCCAAACCGATCCGCATCCAGGCCCGCTCGGGCGTGGTGCTCAGCGCGGGCGGGTTCATCGCGAACCGCGAGCTCGTCGCCGAACACGCGCCGCAGTACCGCGGCGGACTGGCGCTCGGCACGGCGGGCGACGACGGTAGTGGAATCCAGATGGGGACCGCGGTCGGCGCCGCGACCGACAAGCTGTCCAACATCTCCGCCTGGCGTTTCATCGTCCCGCCCAGTGCCTTCCTCAGCTCGGTGCTCGTGAACGAGAAGGGCAACCGGATGGTCGACGAGTCCCGCTACGGGGCCGCGCTTGGCCACGCGATGATCGCCGAGAACTCCGGGCAGGGCTGGCTGCTGGCCGACGCCGACCTGGTGAAGGAGGCGCGCTCGCAGCTCGGCACCCAGACCATGTGGTTCCAGCGCGTCCAGGCCGAGACCCTGCTCCGCACCGACGGCGTCACGGCGAACACCCTTGAAGAAGTGGCGGCCAAGGTCGGGATCGACGCGGCCGGGCTGGCGGCGACGGTCGCGGCGCACAACGACGCGATCGCGGCAGGCGAAGCGGATCCGATGGGCAAGCCGGCGGACTTCGTGCGGCCGGTGCGTACGGCGCCGTTCTCGCTGTTCGACGTGTCGCTGAAGAAGAGCCTGACCAACCCGTTGCCGATGCTGACCCTCGGTGGCCTGGTCGTGGACGAGGGGACCGGTGAGGTCACCTCGACTGCGGGAGCGGCCATCCCGGGTTTGTACGCGGCGGGCCGTACCGCGGTGGGGATCTGCTCGAACTCGTACGTCAGCGGACTCTCGCTCGCCGATTGCATCTTTTCCGGCCGCAGGGCTGGCGCGCATGCCGTACAAAGGGGCTCCGCCTAGTTCTCCAGGTACCGACGAAAGGAATCAATGATGCTCTCGTCCGAGATGCGCACCCAGCTCGCGGATCGTCTCGATACTGCAGAAAAGGGGCGAGCAGCGATCGATCCGTTGTCGGCGCAGTACCCGGACCTGGACGTCGTTGACGCCTACGAGATCCAGCTGATCAACATCCGCCGTCGGGTGGCGGAGGGTGCCCGCGTGGTCGGGCACAAGGTCGGCCTGACCGCAGCCGCGATGCGCGAGATGATGGGCGTCGACGAGCCCGACTACGGCCACCTGTTCGACGACAGGGAACTGCGCGAGGGTGAGCCGGTGGACACCTCGCGCTTCCTGCTGCCGCGAGTGGAGGTCGAGGTCTCCTTCATCCTGGGGGCGGATCTGCCCGGCGCGGGGTGCACCGTCGATGACGTGATCGCCGCGACGGAGTTCGTGGTGCCGTCGATCGAGCTGATCGACACCCGGATCAAGGAGTGGAAGATCGGCATCTGCGACACCATCGCAGACAACGCCTCGTACGCCGGCCACGCGATCGGTGCCCAGCGCGTCCGGCCCGGCGACATCGACCTCACCTCCATCCAGGCCACCCTCCTGCGCAACGACGAGTTGGTCGCGGAGGGCCGCAGCGATGCCGTCCTCGGTAACCCCGCGGCAGGCGTGGCCTGGCTCGCGCAGGAGGTCGAGGGCTTCGGGGTGCAACTGAAGGCGGGCGACATCGTGCTCCCGGGGTCGTGCACCCGGGCTTTCGATGTCCGCCCGGGGGACAGGTTCCACGCCGAGTTCAGCGGGCTCGGTTCCGTTTCTCTACAGTTCAAGTAGGAGACACCCATGACCAAGGCAAGCGTGGCGATCGTCGGGTCGGGAAACATCAGCACCGATCTGCTCTACAAACTGCAGCGCTCCGAGTGGCTCGAACCGCGCTGGATGATCGGCATCGATCCACAGAGCGAGGGTCTGGCGCGGGCCCGCAAGATGGGTCTCGAGACCTCAGCGGAGGGCGTCGACTGGCTCCTCGACCAGGCTGAGAAGCCGGATCTGGTGTTCGAGGCGACCTCGGCCTACGTGCATCGCGACGCCGCGCCGCGGTACGCGGCGGCCGGCATCCGCGCGATCGACCTCACCCCCGCGGCCGTCGGCCCTGCGGTGGTTCCACCCGCCAACCTGCGCGAGCACCTCGACGCGCCGAACGTCAACATGATCACCTGCGGCGGCCAGGCGACCATCCCGATCGTCTACGCGGTCTCCCGCGTGGTCGACGTGCCGTACGCCGAGATCGTCGCGTCGGTTGCGTCGGTCTCCGCCGGACCGGGCACCCGCGCCAACATCGACGAGTTCACCAAGACCACCAGCCGTGGCATCGAGGTCATCGGCGGCGCCCGCAAGGGCAAGGCGATCATCATCCTGAACCCGGCCGACCCGCCGATGATCATGCGCGACACCATCTTCTGTGCCATCCCCGAGGACGCGGACCGGGCTGCGATCACCGACTCCATCCACCGTGTGGTGGCGGACATCCAGGAGTACGTGCCCGGATACCGTCTGCTCAACGAGCCCCAGTTCAACGAGCCGAGCGTGGTGTCGGGCGGTCATGCGACCGTCACGACCTTCGTCGAGGTCGAGGGTGCAGGCGACTTCCTGCCGCCGTACGCGGGCAACCTCGACATCATGACGGCGGCGGCAACCAAGGTGGGCGAGGAGATCGCCCAGAAGCTCCTCACCGTAAGGGCGTGAGCGCAATGGCACTCATCGACGGCACAGTTCATTTCGACCCGGCGTGGGACGTCCGGGTCACCGACACCTCGCTGCGCGACGGCTCGCACCACAAGCGGCACCAGTTCACCGGGGACGAGGTGCGGGCGATCGTCGGCGCGCTCGATGCGTCCGGTGTGCCGGTCATCGAGGTCACCCACGGCGACGGACTCGGCGGGTCCTCGTTCAACTACGGCTTCTCCAAGACCCCCGAGCAGGAACTGATCAAGATCGCGGTGGACACCGCGAAGCGGGCGAAGATCGCCTTCCTGATGCTGCCCGGCCTCGGCATCAAGGAGGACATCATCGAGGCCCAGGGCAACGGGGCCTCGATCTGCCGCATCGCCACGCACTGCACCGAGGCCGACGTCTCGATTCAGCACTTCGGCCTGGCCCGCGAGCGCGGTCTCGAGACCGTCGGCTTCCTGATGATGGCGCACTCGACGCCGCCGGAGAAGCTCGCGCAGCAGGCCCGGATCATGGCCGACGCCGGCTGCCAGTGCGTGTACGTGGTCGACTCCGCGGGCGCGCTCGTGCTGGAGCAGGTATCCGAGCGCATCGAGGCGCTGGTGTCCGAGCTCGGCAACGATGCCCAGGTCGGTTTCCACGGTCACGAGAACCTCGGTCTCGGCGTGGCGAACTCGATCGCCGCGGTGCGCGCGGGCGCCAAGCAGATCGACGGCAGCACCCGCCGCTTCGGTGCGGGCGCGGGCAACGCGCCGGTCGAGGCGTTCGTCGGGGTCTGCGACAAGATCGGCGTCAAGACGGGCATCGACTTCTTCTCGATCGCCGACGCTGCGGAGGACGTGGTGCGCCCGACGATGCCCGCCGAGTGCCTGCTCGACCGGCAGGCCCTGATGATGGGTTACGCGGGGGTCTACTCCAGCTTTCTCAAGCACGCCGAGCGTCAGGCCGAGCGGTACGGCGTCTCCGCCGCCGAGCTGCTGGTGCGCGCGGGCAAGCGGAAGCTGGTCGGCGGTCAGGAAGACCAGCTGATCGACATCGCCCTCGAGCTGCAGCGGGAAGCCGCAGCCGGCTAGACAGATACGAGAAGGGGCGCACATCCGGATGGATGCGCGCCCCTTCTCGTGTTCGGGTGTTCGCTACGCGTCGGTGTCGCGCACCTCGAGGATGCCCTCCATGACGGCGTGGTTGATGCTGTTCAGCAGTCGTGGACAGGTCTGCTGAGACCCGGTTCGCCCTCCGGAGCTGGTGAATTCCGGGCACACCTGCGCCGGGTCGGCCTGCCACTGGATGCTGGTGTGCTTGAAGCTGTTCTTTCGAACGAGGACGCAGGTGCCGCAGGCGCGGCACTCCACCTCCTGCAGGCCGTCCTCGAGGTAGGTCTGCAGGTCGATGGCGGTCTGTGCGCGGACGGCCTCGACCCGGGCCGGGCTGTCGGCGAAGTCAGGGGCCTTGGCCCAGGTCGAGGTCATCTCACACTCCCGTCTTGTTGTCGGCGGCCTGCGCCGCCGCCTTCTCTTCAGCCTGACGGGCCAGGTTCTCGTCGACCTCACGCTGCCAGGCCTCCACGGCCTTGGTGGTGTCGATCTCGAACTCGAAGCGCTGCGTCATCTTGTCCTCGACGTCGGCGACATCGACATAGAACTGCTCGTACCAGCGGCGCAGCTGGTAGACGGGACCGTCCTCCTCGCAGAGCAGCGGGTTGTCGATCTTGCTCTTGCTCTTCCAGATCGCGACGTCCTGCTCGAAGCCCATCGTCACGCCCTCGGTGAACTTGCGCGAGAGCTTGTCGGTGGTGGCTTCGTCCAGGCCCTGGGGCTTCTGCACGCTCACGCCGTACATCAGCACGAACGAGTCCTGCGTGACCGGGTAGTGGCAGTTGATCAGGATGCTCTCTGCCTTGTACCCGCTGTAGTCGTTGTGCAGCCAGTTGATCATGTACGACGGGCCGAAGTACGACGCCTCCGAGTCCAGCACGGACTCGCCGTACTGGGTGCCCATGCTCTGCACGTCCGGTCGGCCGTGGTTCTGCAGGTACTGGGTGGCGACGTGGCCCTCGAAGACGTTCTTGAAGTACTTCGGGAACCCGAAGTGGACGTAGAAGAAGTGCGCCATGTCCACCACGTTGTCGACGATCTCGCGGCAGTTCGAGCCCTCGACGAGGATCCGGTTCCAGCGCCAGTCGGTCCACTCGTCGGTGAACACCTCGGGCAGGCGCGGGATCGTCACGTCATCCGGCGGCGGGTTGCCCTCCGGGTCGTTCCAGATGAACAGCTGCTTGTTCTCCTGCAGCGTGATCCACTTGCGGGTGCGCGCCAACGGCGGGACGCGGCGGGCGTAGGGGATGCCCGTGCACTTGCCGTTACCGCCCCAGCGCCAGTCGTGGAACGGGCAGGCGACGGAATCGCCCTTGATGCTGCCCTGGCTCAGGTCGCCGCCCATGTGCCGGCAGTACGCGTCGAGCACCTGCAGCTTGTTCTGGCTGTCGGCAAAGACGACGAGCTTGGTACCGAACGCTTCGACCGCGTGCGGCTTGCCGTCCAGGAACTCGCTCTCCAGGCCGATGCAATGCCACCCTCGGGCGAATCGCGTCGGGTTGGCACCCACGTCGATCTCGCGAATGCCCTTGCCGGATGCGCCGCTTGTCTGCGTCATCTCTGCCCCTCACATCCCTTCGTTCTTGTACTAGAACACGTTATAGAACTTGTGCCAGTTTTGCTAGATATTCGGGCTAGTAGTCGCAGTCAGGGACTTTCGTCCCAGTGGAACCCATTCTGCTCGACACGAATGGGAACGTGTTCTAGTCTCAGGTGAAAGTGAAGCACCGAGACGCACGACACATGAGGGAGTGACCAGTGGGTGAGCACGACAGCCGCGCGGTGATCGAGAAGCTGAACGAGCTTCTGCCGACCCTGCGCGAGCGCGCACAGGAGACCGAGGATCTGCGGCGCATTCCCGACGACTCGATCAAGGCGCTCCAGGAGGCCGGCTTCTTCCGCCTCCTCCAGCCCGCGCAGTGGGGTGGCTTCGAGGCCGATCCCGTCACCTTCTACACCGCCGTCCGCAACATCGCGAGCGCGTGTGGATCCACCGGTTGGGTCTCCGGCATCATCGGCGTCCACAACTGGCACCTCGCGCTGTTCGACCAGCAGGCGCAGGAGGACGTGTGGGGCCAGGACACCGACGTGCGGATCTCCTCGTCGTACGCGCCGATGGGTGCGGGCGAGGTCGTGGACGGCGGCTACAAGGTCAACGGCGCCTGGGCCTGGTCCTCGGGCTGTGACCACGCCAGCTGGGTCGTCGTCGGCGGACCGGTGATCAAGGACGGCCGCCCGGTCGACTTCGGCAGCTTCCTGATCCCGCGCGAGGACTACGAGATCGACGACGTGTGGAACGTGGTCGGACTGCGTGGCACCGGCAGCAACACCATCGTCGTCAAGGACGTGTTCGTGCCGCGGCACCGCTTCCTCAGCTTCAAGGCGATGAGCGATCTCACCGCCCCCGGCCTCGCGCAGAACACCGCGCCGGTCTACAAGATGCCGTGGGGCACCATCCACCCCACCACCATCTCCACCCCGATCGTCGGCATGGCCTACGGCGCCTACGACGCCCACGTCGAGCACCAGGGCAAGCGGGTGCGCGCCGCGTACGCCGGTGAGAAGGCCAAGGACGACCCGTTCGCCAAGGTCCGGATCGCGGCGGCCTCCAGCGACATCGATGCCGCCTGGCGCCAGCTCTCCGGCAACGTCGCCGACGAGTACGCGCTGCTGCTGGCCGGCGAGGAGGTGCCGATCGAGCTGCGCCTGCGGGCCCGCCGCGACCAGGTGCGCGCCACTGGCCGCGCGATCGCGTCGATCGACCTGCTCTTCGAGAACTCCGGTGCGACGGCTCTCGCGAACGGCACCCCGATCCAGCGCTTCTGGCGCGACGCGCACGCCGGACGGGTGCACGCCGCCAACGACGCCGAGCGCGCCTACGTGATGTTCGGTGGCGCCGAGTTCGGCCTGCCGCTCACGGACACGATGGTCTAGGGGGCACCGTGACGACGACAGAACAGGCCGAGATCACCTACGAGTCGACCTCGAAGTTCGCCCAGGTCCGTCCGGACCTCAAGCTGCACTACCACGAGGCGGGCGTCGGCAACGGCCCGACGATCGTGCTGCTGCACGGCGGCGGACCCGGCGCTTCCTCCTGGTCGAACTTCTCCAAGAACATCCCCGTGCTGGCCCAGAAGTTCCACGTGCTCGCGGTGGACCAGCCGGGCTACGGGCTCTCGGACAAGCCGACCGAGCACCCGCAGTACTTCGTGCACAGCTCGTCCGCGCTCAAGGACCTGCTCGACACCCTCGAGATCACCGAGCGGGTGCACCTGCTGGGCAACTCGCTCGGCGGCGGCGCGGCCGTGCGCTTTGCGCTCGACTTCCCGGACCGCGCGGGCCGGCTGGTGCTGATGGGCCCCGGCGGGCTGAGCGTCAACCTGTTCGCGCCGGACCCGACCGAGGGCGTCAAGAACCTCGGCAAGTTCAGCTTCCAGCCGACGAAGGAAAACCTCGAGGCCTTCCTTCGGATCATGGTGTTCGACCAGTCGCTCATCACCCCCGAGCTGGTCGAGGAGCGGTTCGCCGCGGCGAGCACCCCGGAGTCGCTCGCGGCCGCGAAGGCGATGGGCAAGTCCTTCGCCAGCTCCGACTTCGAGAAGGGCATGCTCTGGCGCGACGCGCACAAGCTGCGCCAGCGCGTGCTGCTGATCTGGGGCCGCGAGGATCGGGTGAACCCCATCGACGGCGCCCTGGTGGCGACGAAGATGATCCCGCGCGTGCAGCTGCACGTGTTCGGTGGCTGCGGCCACTGGGCGCAGCTCGAGAAGTTCGACGAGTTCAACCGTCTGGCAAGTGATTTCCTTCTCGACGGAGGCAACTGATGGGTATTCGTTCGCTCGCGTACATGCGCATCGAGGCCACCGACATGGCGGCCTGGCGTGAGTACGGACTGAAGGTCCTCGGCATGATCGAGGGCAAGGGCACCAATCCCGACGCCCTCTACCTCCGCATGGACGACTTCCCGGCCCGCCTGGTGATCGTGCCGGGTGAGCGCGACCGCCTGATGGTCTCTGGTTGGGAGACGGCCAATGCGGCCGAGCTGCAGGAGATCCGGGACAGCCTGGCCGAGGCCGGCGTGCCGTTCAAGGAGGGCACCGCCGACCAGATCGCGGACCGTCGGGTCGCGGAGCTGATCGTCTTCGAGGACACCTCGGGCAACACGCTCGAGGTCTTCCACGGCGCGGCGCTCGAGCACCGCCGGATCGTGAGCCCGTACGGGCACAAGTTCGTCACCGGCGAGCAGGGTCTGGGGCACGTCGTGCTCACCACGGACGACGACCAGGCCTCGTTGCGGTTCTACCGTGACGTGCTCGGGTTCAAGCTGCGCGACTCGATGCGACTGCCTCCGCAGATGGTCGGGCGGCCCGCAGACGGCGATCCGGCCTGGCTCCGGTTCCTCGGCTGCAACCCGCGCCACCACAGCCTGGCGTTCCTGCCGCTGCCGAACCCGACCGGCATCGTGCACCTGATGGTCGAGGTGGAGAACTCCGACGACGTCGGACTCTGCCTGGATCGCGCGCAGCGCAAGAAGGTCAAGATGTCGGCCAGCCTCGGCAGGCACGTCAACGACCTGATGCTCTCGTTCTACATGAAGACGCCGGGCGGCTTTGACATCGAATTCGGTTGCGAGGGGCTCGAAGTCGAGGATGAAAGCTGGATTGCTCGGGAAAGCACCGCGGTGAGCCTGTGGGGTCACGATTTCACGGTGGGAATGAAGTAGTGACGGCGCCTCAGGAGTCGACGACTGGCGCGGAGATCGATCCGCGTCAGTTCCGTACCGTGCTCGGCCAGTTCTGCACCGGCGTCACGATCATCACCACGGTCGACGACGGCGAGCCGGTCGGCTTCGCGTGCCAGTCGTTCGCGGCGCTGTCGCTGGATCCGCCGTTGGTGCTGTTCTGCCCGACCAAGGCGTCGCGGTCCTGGGCGGCGATCGAGCGCAGTGGCAAGTTCTGCGTCAACGTGCTCGCGGAGGAGCAGCAGTCGGTGTGCGCCCGGTTCGGTTCTCGGGAACCGGACAAGTTCGCCGGAATCGGATGGGAGGCATCGCCTCTCGGATCTCCGATCATCGACAAGTCGCTGGCACACATCGACTGCACGGTGGAGACCGTGCACGACGGTGGTGACCACTTCGTGGTGTTCGGTCGGGTGCACTCGATGAGTGAGATCAAGACCGAGCGTCCACTGCTGTTCTACCGTGGGCAGTACACCGGTATCGAGCCCGACAAGACGGTCCCCGCGCCCTGGCGCGACGACCTCGAGGCGTTCCTCACCGCGACCACCGAGGACACCTGGCTGTAGGGCACAACTGAAAACGACTGAAGGGCACCTCTGAGGGGAGGTGCCCTTCAGTCGTTTTCGGGTTCGGCCGCGCCGCGAGCGTCGACCGGCTCAGACCTGACTTCGTGCGCGGTTCGGCTCCGGTGAATCCGGTGAGTTCGCCGGAATCAGATGGGAGCCTTCACCACTCGGGTCTGTGAATGCCGTTGCTGTTCTATCGTGGACAGCGCACAGCCATCCGGCAGGCGAAGTGGCGGGACGACCGCGAGGCGTTCGGTGACGGAGACCACCGAGGACACCTGGCCGTAGGGGTTCTCACGGCAGAGAGGCGGAACGCGGTGCACGTGTCCCGTGGACGACGACAGGCGTTGGTATGGGGCGCGATGGGTGCGCTCGCCCTTCCCCTGATTCTCGTCGGACCCGCCGCTGCCGATCCGGCCGCAACGGGTGCGACGCATGTCGGGGTCGTGGAGGCACGGTCATGTGCCAACCTGGGTGTCACGATCCCGCTCGACCCGGGGCAGGCCGAGAGGGCGCGGGCGATGCTCCCGGCCGGATTCACCCTCGCCGCGATGCCCACGATGCTCGTGGAGACCTCGACCTGCGCGGGTGCGGACGTGAACGGAACCGAGATCGGCCGATTCCACCTGTCCGAAGCCGCGCTGTCGGTCGAGCCGCCGCGGCCGATCGCGTCGCCGCGCCTGGGTGAGACCGTCGCCGAGAACATCTACATGATCTCGCAGTTGGACACGAACGAGTTGCTGTCCGAATTCAAGTCGAGGCTCGGCTATCGCAGCGAGCTCGTAGACATCACCCTCGACCTCGGCGCGCCCGATCAGCTCGGCAGACTCGCCTCGGCGACGGCAGGCGGTGAACTTGCGCCGACCGCGGCCACCGCACAGTTGACGCCGTCACTGCTTCCCGACGACGTGCGGGTACCGAACCCGGGAGTCGTGTACAAGTTGTGGACGCGGGATGCGCAGGGCCGCTACGTGGTCACCACGAACGCGAACATGACGATCGACCGCCCCGCGGCGGGCGTTGGGACCGTGATTGCTCCGGAGGGCACCGCGGTGCACCGGATTCTCGGCGGGGACAGCGCGACCGGCATCGCCTTCTCCGGTCGCGCGGAGCGCTTCGTCAACGACACCTTCGTCATCCCCGCGGGCTGACCGCGCAGGGTCTGCTGTCCGGCCCGCAGACGCGCTCGCCCGCCTCGGCTTCGAGGCGGGCGAGCGCGTGTCAGACGGTGAACTCCGCGGAGGTGCCGGTGAACTCGGAGATCTTGCCGTCGGGGCTCTTCTGATCGCCGAAGTGCTGGATCCGGTAGCGGCCCGACGGGGTGCCCTCGGGTACGTCCCAGGTGATCCGGGCGACCGAGGCGTTCGAACCCTCGCGGCGCCAGCGGTACTTGGTGGACCAGTCGCCGTCGTCGGCGTGGCGCACCCACCGTCCGCGGTCGAGCCGCTGGACCTCGAAGAAGGTGCCGCGGCGGTGCAGGTTGTTCTTCGGGTGCCCGGTGGAGAACTCCACGGCCACCTCGGTACCCGCCGCCGCGGTGGCGGCCGGCTGGACCAGTACGTCACCGAACTGGCGGCCGGGCATCGGCGCGTCCGCCGGGACGTCAGGCCCGAAGCTCGGTTGGAACCCGGACAGGTCGCGGGGCGCGGGTCCGCGCGGGACCTCGGCGCCGTCGCGCATGGCGATCGCGAGCTGCGCGTAGCCCTGCTGGTAGGCGGGAAGTGTGTTGCGCCCGAACAACGTCGAGCCGCCCTCGTACTGCTGGGAGTCGTACTCCTCAGGCGTGGTGCAGTAGCTCGAGTACGCGTTGGCGTAGCCCTGGAAGATCACCTTCTCGAGCGGCACGCCGAGCTCCTTGGCGACGGTCCGCCGTACCCGCAGTCCCGAGACGATGGTGAACTCCGCGGGTCCGCCGACTACGTAGAGGTCGCCGATCCGGATGATCTGGATCTTGAGGACGTGCGGTACCCACCCGTCCGGTGGGAGCAGCCCCACGGGTACGACCACGAGCTTCGGTGCCTGTGCATCGGCGAGCCACTGGGGAGTCTTGGTGTCGATTCCGCCGAGGGCGTCGATCACCGGGTTACGGGTGCCCTCCGGGAAGATGGGGATGGCGGGGCCGTCCTCGGTGCTGCCCGCGGCCATCGAAGCGCCGACGCAGGCGGGCGAGGTCTTCTGCGGCTTGCCGTCGCTGGTGTAGCGACCGTCGACGAGCTGGTTCGCCATGTCGAGGTACATGATTCGGCTGTCCACGACGGCGGAGGAAATCGTTTCGGCCGACTTGAAGGCGGCGCGGGCGGCGGCCAGCTGTCGCTCACCGATCAGCCGGGTGTTCTCGAACTCGTCGTCCGTCGGGCCCTTTCCTGGCTCGAGGTCGAGGTTCGGCGACATGTCTCCGGTGTTCGTCTGCGGGAAGGAGGCGACAAAGCTGGGCTTGCCGTCGAGATAGCGCACCCCGGCGACGTCGTGCTCCCAGAAGTACGCGGCGGCGCCCTTGTTGTCGCCGGAGATGAGCTTGTTCTCCTCGGTGAGCGAGGCCCCGTGGGTGGGGAACCAGCCGATGGCACCGACGTTGTCGTCGCCCTGGCTGACGCGAAGCACCCGCATGTGGGTGTCGATGCCGAGGGGGTAGTAGTCCTTGTCGCTCTGCGGATTCCGGTCGAACGCGACCCGTGAGCGGTTCACGCTGGCGTCGGTGAGTTCGCTCTGACCCAGTGCGACGGTGCCGGGAGCCAGGTTGTCGTGGGCCGCGCTGATCGCCTCGACAAGGCCGTCGACCTCGGCGTTGAAGACCAGCGGCTGGAAGCCGAGGGTGGCCAGGCTGTAGGCGTAGTCCTGCGAGGCGCCACCGCAGGCGGCGTGCGAGTGCACGGCCGTGAGCATGACGTTGCGCTCGGTGTAGGTGTCGCCGTACTTCTGGCTGAGCCGAACCATGACCGCGTCGTGCACGGCCTGGAAGATCATGCAGGTGTCGGCGCAGACGAAGACGACCCGCGAGTCGTCGGCGCCGGCGAAGATGTAGGCGCGCACGCGGGTGCGCTGATGGAGCCCCTCGGCGCGCTGCTCGAAACTCGAATAGCCCATCATGCCGTTCTCGGCGACGGGCCCGGTCATGTCGGACAGGCCGACGCCGACGCGGAAGCCGCCCTTGCTGGGCGCGGTTCGCGCGTGCTCGGTGGTGCGCGGTGCCGCTGCGGTGGCGCGGCCGGCGCCGAGGGCGGCGAGCGCCGGAGTGGCAGCTGCTCCCGCGAGCACGCTGCGTCGACTGATCGAGACCACTGGGATCCTTTCGGGGAATCGGGCACCGTGTTGGTCAAGTGTCCAGATGACAGCTCACACCACCGCGGCTCCATTGGCAAGAGCTTTCGCGGAGTTGTCTTCCCGGGCCGTCAGTTGGTGTCGGTCTCGGTGCGGCGAGGGTCGATTCAGATCATTCGATCGAGGTGTCGCCGAGCGCCTCGAGGACACGCCGGAGCCCGTCTGCGGTCTCGTCGACGACCTCCCGATCGACGTCGGCCAGCAGTCGCGCGTAGTTCGCGAAGTGGTCGACGATCACCGCGCGCCCCAGTTCCTGTCCGCGCTCGGTGAGTCGGATCTTGACGGTGCGCCGGTCGTCGCCGTCCCGTACGCGTTCGACCAGTCCCTTTGTCTCCATCCGGTCGGTGCGGTTGGTGATCGCGCCGGAGGTCACCATCGAGGCCTTGATGAAGGCGCCCGCCGTGAGCGCGTACGGCGGGCCCGATCGCTGCAGGGTGACGAGGACGTCGAACTCGCCCGCCTCGAGGCCGTGCTGAGCGGCGGTGGCCTTGGCCGACTTGTCCACCAGGCGCGTCAGTCGCTGGGCTCGCGCGAGCAGTTGGACAGGCCAGAACTCGTCGACCAGGTCGGGGCGCTCGGTCGCCCACTGTTCGAGGATCGCGTCCACCGCGTCGCTCATGTCGCTCCCTCCAGAATTTATCTCAACATCAAGATACTTGACGCGAAGAGAGCTGTCTGTTTTTATCTCAACGTTAAGAGAATCAAGGTTGAGTGATATCGCCACGGTCTCGTGGCGACCACCCGAAAGCGCCCGCCCTCGAACCCAGGAGCCGGTCATGGCACAGCTCACCCGCGTACTGCCCGACGAGTCCCGCACCGCTGGGCCGCACCAGATCTCAGCGCTCTGGCTTGCACTGCTGGCGAGTCCGATCGCCCTGAGCGCCAACAGTCCGGTCCTGATCCTTCCGGAGATGGCCGATTCGTTCGGGGTCTCGACGGCGACGGTGACCTGGCTCGTCACCGTCTTCGCCTGGGCGATGGCGGTCGGCACCCCGCTGATGGCCACCCTGCTCCGCCGTCGCGGACCGCGCCTGACGCTCGGGGTGGGTGGCGCCCTGATCGTGGCAGGCACCGCGCTCGTCGCGGTCGCGCCCTGGCTGCCGCTGGCGATGGCGGGCCGCGCGGCTCAGGCGGTCGGTGGCGCGGGGCTGGCGACCGTAGCGATGACCCTCGCGGGCACGGCACGCCGGATGGGGGCGATCACCGCGGGCTTCGGAATCCTCGGGGCGATGGGACCGCTGGTCGGCTCGCTGATCGCGGAGGCGGCATCCTGGCGTGCGGCACTCGCGATCTCGCTCGTCGCGCTGCTTGCTGTCCCGGCGGTGATCCGGTGCAGCCGCGACGCAGTCCCCGCCGCAACCGCGCCGTTCGATGGCCGGGGCGCCGCCCTCCTCGTGTCCGCGGTGTCCGCCCTCGTCCTCGTGCCCCGCTACCCGGCCCCTGCGGTGGTCGCCGCGATCGTGATGGGGGTCGTGCTCGCGGCCCATATCCGCAGGCGCCCAGACGGCTTCGTACCTGCCGCGTTGCTGCGCAGTCGGGTGTTCGTGGGCTCGACTCTCCTCGCGTGCGCAATCGCGACGTCGTACTTCACGCTGCTGTTCACGATCCCGCAGTTGTTGCGGGATCGGACCGAATGGTCAACGGCCGCGATCGGTGCCGGGCAACTCGTGGCCTTGCTGACCGGCTCCGCGTTATCGCTCGTGCTGGCCGCCGCGGCGGTGCGGATCGGTCGTTCCCGGGTCCTCGCCGTGCTGATCGCCGTCGCGGTGCTCGCTCCGCTCGCCGCGGCCCTGACCCCGTGGGCGCCGCTGCTCCTGGTGGCGGCAACCCTGGCGGTCTTTGCCACCACCGCCGGTCAGGCCACGCTGGCGGTCTATGCCACCGCGGCCGCGCCGGAGTCCCAGCGCCCCACCACGATCGGCCTGTTCAATCTCTGCTACCAGCTGGGTGGGGCCTTCGGTCCGGCGATCGCGGCCCTGATCGTCCTGGGCTGATCGGAGTCCGGATGTGTCGGTCGGTTGGCCCTTCACACCATCCGCGCATCCCCGAAGGTCATCCGCAGATCGGGAATCGACGAGGTGATCATGGCGCGGCGCGGGAGGCCGAGCGAGCGCAGCTCGTCGGCGATCGGATGGGTGCCGAGCGTCAGGTCCGCACCCCCGAGTCTGGAGCGGACACCGGACGGGTTCATCTCCCACTGGGTGTGCCTGGTGACGCCGTCGAGATGCGAGTAGGCCTCCACCGCTGCGCCCGCTCCCGAGCCGGGCACCGCGATGCCCGGTTCGATGCGCAGCTCGGCGATGAGCTTGCCGTCCTGACTGACCGAGGCGCGCTTGGCCGGGCTCGCGTGATCGGCGTCGAAGTCGGCAAGGATCTTGGGGAATCCCCAGATTCCGCGGCCGGCGGCCATCGTGAACTCACCGTCGACGGGCAGCCGATGGATCAGCGCGCCCGCGCCGCCCGTCGCCAACGACCTGAGGTCCGAGACCACGGAGGTCCTGCCGGTCTCGCGATGGTTCCGAACCATGAAGCAGACACCGAATTCGTTGTAGGGACCCAGGTCTCCGTCCACGTAGTCGACGAACACCAGCACGCACAGCCCGCGACCGGGGCGATACCGGAGGATCTCCAGTCCGGTGTGATCGATCAGCGCCTGAGCCGGGGCGGTCGGGACCGAGTACATGGCCATGAACGCCGTCGCATGCCGGATCTGCACCGGCATCTCGACCCGCTTGCCGAGGATCTCGTGGGAGGTGGCGCTGTGGGAGGTCACCGCGTCACCACGCCGCGCAGGCCGTCGACGCCGTAGACCTGCTCGAGCATCGAGCTGAAATCGGGCCCCCGCCGGAGCATCTGGCCGCCGTCGACGTTGATGATCTGGCCGGTGATCCAGGTGGACTCGTCGCCGAGCAGGAACCGCGCCAGTGCCGCGATGTCCTCCGGCTCGCCGATCCGGGGCAGCGGGGTGCAGGCCTTGTAATCCTCGAGCAGCGGCCCGCCCTCGGTGATCAGGGCGACCAGATCGGTGCGCGTGAGCCCGGGTCGGATGCAGTTGACCCGGACGTTGCTGGCGCCCAGTTCGTCCGCACCGAGCTGGACGAGGTGGTCGACGCCTGACTTCGAGACGCCGTACGCGCCGAACCAGCGGTGGGTGTTGCTGCTCGCGATGGAGGAGATGGCGACGAACGATCCGCCCCCGCCGCGGACCAGCTCGCGGGCGGCGTGCTTGAGCGTGAGCATCGTGCCGGTGATGTTGAGTTCCACGGTGCGGCGCCACGCGTCTACGTCGATCTGGGTCACCGGCGCGATGG
This sequence comes from Rhodococcus sp. UNC363MFTsu5.1, assembly GCF_000686785.1. Taxonomy (NCBI): domain Bacteria; kingdom Bacillati; phylum Actinomycetota; class Actinomycetes; order Mycobacteriales; family Nocardiaceae; genus Rhodococcus; species Rhodococcus sp. UNC363MFTsu5.1. Next base: position 22,702 of record NZ_JMLO01000033.1, on the reverse strand, counting down.
TCTCGTTGCCGCCCGCGCAGGCGACCACGCCGTCGAGGCGACCGGTCACCGCGGCGGCGGCCGCGACCGCGTCGATCACCGCGTCCTCGTCGGTGACGTCGGCGGCGTGGTGGGTGATCGAGCCGTCGTGCGCGGGCGTGACCGATGCGGCGGCGTTGACCAGCTTCTCCTCGGTGCGCCCGCAGATGGTCACGTGGGCGCCGGAACCGGCCAGCAGGGAGGCGACGCCGAGTCCGATCCCGCTGCCGCCGCCCGTCACCAGGATCGACTTGCCTCGCACAGCCCCCGTGTCGTTCGCGTCCACCGCGACTCCCTCCGTTGTGCAACCTGTTCTACCACCGCCGCGGCGAATTGGATATGCAATGCCGCCCGCAGGAATACGCTCGATGGACCCGATGCGAGCAGGTTCGAAGAGCGGCTGAGCGAGGGAGCGGACGGCATGCGACCCGACATCGAACTGGTGGATGGACGGTTCTACGCGGGTGAGCTCGGCGACCCGCGGGAGGCCTATGCCTGGATGCGGGCCAATGAACCGGTCTTCCGGGACCGAGGCGGCACTGCGGGCGCCGCGAGCTATGCCGCGGTGATCGACGCCGAGCGGGACGCGGACCTGTTCTCCAACGCCGGAGGGATCCGGCCGGAGGTCGGACCCCTGCCACACATGATCGACATGGACGACCCGGAGCATCTGCACCGTCGCAAGCTGGTCAACGCCGGCTTCACCCGCAAGCGGGTCGAGGCCAAGATCGACGGCATCGGGCGCATCTGCGACGAGCTGATCGACGCGGTGATCGACAGGGGCGAGTGCGACTTCGTCCGGGATCTCGCCGCGCCGCTTCCGATGGCGGTGATCGGCGACATGCTCGGGGTGCGGCCGCAGGAGCGGGAGATGTTCCTGCGGTGGAGCGACGACCTGGTCGAGGCCCAGGGCAGCAACGCCTCCGAGGAGATGCTGTCGAAGATGATGGCGGCGTATGTGTCCTTCGTCGAGTTCACCATGCGCACGATCGAGCAGCGCCGCCGCGAACCGACCGAGGACCTGACCAGCGTGCTGGTACACGCCGAGATCGACGGCCGCCGGCTCACGGACGAGGACATCGTGGCCGAGACCCTGCTGATCCTGGTCGGCGGCGACGAGACCACCCGGCACGTGCTCAGTGGCGGCATGGAGCAGCTGATGCGCCACCCCGAGCAGCGGGACGAGCTGGTCGCGGACCGAGCCAAGATCCCGCTGGCGCTCGAGGAGATGGTGCGGTGGGCCTCGCCGGTGAAGAACATGTGCCGCACCGTGACCCGCGATGTCGAGTTCCACGGCACCCAGCTGCGCGCGGGCGAGAAGATGCTGCTGCTGTTCGAGTCCGCGAACTTCGACGAGTCGCTGTTCGAGAATCCGGCACGGTTCGACATCTCCCGGAATCCGAATCCGCACGTGGCCTTCGGTTTCGGGTCGCACTTCTGCCTTGGCAACCAACTGGCCCGACTCGAGGGCAGGCTGATGTTCGAGCGGCTGCTCGAGCGGATCCCGGCCATGGAACTGGCGACCGACCGGCCGCTACCGCGCAGGCCCGCGAACTTCGTGACCGGCCTCGAGAAGATGCCGGTCCGCTGGTAATCGGTGAGCGAACCCCGGGTCAGGAACCCGCCGCCGGGGGAGTGGCCCACATGTGTGAGAGGAACGTGAAGCTCGGGACGTCGTCGAGCGAGATGATCGACTCGTAGATCCGTTCGTACGACGTCTCCGCGATCCGCCAGCGTCCGTCGTCGTCGCGGTGGTACCGGTCGGTGTAGTAGCCGGCACCGCGGATCAGTCTGTTGGCGTCGGGCACGATCACCGTGTCCTCGAAGTTCCATGAGCCGGTCGCGTCCGATCCGTCGACCGAGATCTCCGGATGGTTGGCGATGTGCACGGTTGTGATCGCCGGACCGAGCGCGTCGCGCATGAACCCGGCGACGGCGTCACGACCCTGGAAGACGAGCGGTTCGGCGAGCGCGTGCGTGCCGTAGTGCGCGACGATGCCCTCGGCGAGGGTGTCCGCGAACTCGTCCCACCGTTTCAGGTCCAGCGCCCGGAAATACCGGTACTTGAGCTGCCGGAGGTCCTCGAGTGAGCTGAGGTCGTCGAGCGATCGGGGGGTCATTCGCGGAGCTTGTCACAGTCGATCGCGCGCGGTCCGTGATTCGGTCGATCCCGCCCGGACAGGCAGAAGGCCGGACCGGGAATCCGGGCCGGCCTTCGTGCTCAGTGGGACGGGATCAGGCGGGCAGACCCGCGGCCGACTCCAGCGACTTCAGGTACGCCCGCGGCTGGCCGAAGAGCTGGGCACTGCCGTGTGCGCGCTTGAAGTACAGCTGGGCGTCGTGCTCCCAGGTGATCGCGATGCCGCCGTGCAACTGGATGCTGTCCGCCGCGACCGACTGCAGGGCCTCCGAGCAGTACACCTTCGCGACCGCGGCGTCGGTCGCCGCGGTGGCCGCGCCGTCGACGAGCGAGCGGACCGCGCCGTAGGAGGCCGAACGGGCCGCCTCCACCAGGAAGTACAGGTCCGCCATCCGGTGCTTGAGCGCCTGGAAGCTGCCGATCGGACGGCCGAACTGCACGCGGGACTTGCTGTACTCGACGGTGAGGTCCAGCGACTGCGCGGCAGCACCGATCTGCTCCGCGGACAGTGCGACGCAGGCGATCTCGCGCACCCGCTCCAGGGTCGCCGAGCCGTCGACGGTGAGCAGACGCGCCGTGGCGCCGTCGAACTCCACGACGGACAGGGTCCGGGTCGGGTCCATCGTCGGCAGCCTGCGGCGGCTGACCGACTCCTGCGCGGGATCGACCTCGAACAGTGCCACGGCGCCGTCGATCGCGGCGGCGACGACGAGCACGTCCGCGTAGGAGCCGTCCAGCACGAAGTGGCTCGCGCCGGTGAGCGAATGCCCGTCGCCGGACGCCGTGGCCACCACGTCGACAGACTCGGTGTCCCAGCTGCCGTCGGCGCCGGTCCAGCACAGCGCCGCGATGGTGGTGCCCTCCGCGATCCCGGGCAGCAGCCGCTCACAGGCCTCGGTGTCGCCGCTGGCCAGGATCGCCTGCGCGCCGAGCACCACCGAACCGAGCATCGGCGTCGGGGCGAGCGTGCGGCCGAGTTCCTCGAGCACCAGATGGGTTTCGACCGCCGACGCGCCGATGCCGCCGAACTCCTCGGGGATCGCGAGCGCGGCGACGCCGACCTGCTGGCAGAGCATCTCCCACAGCGCGGCGTCGTAGCCCTGCTCGGTCTCCGTGGCGCGGCGGACCGCACCGGGATCGGAGTGCTTGGCGAGCAGCGCCCGCACGGTCTTGCGGAGCTCGAGCTGCTCCTCGTCGAATGCGCCTACCGCGGCCACCTGGCTCACAGCGCCTCCATCACTCGGGCGCGGTGCACCGACGGGGTGCCCCACGCGGTCAGCAGGGCTCGGGTCTTGGTCAGCCACAGGGACAGGTCGTGTTCCTGGGTGTACCCGATGGCGCCGTGTACCTGCAGCGCGATCCGCGATGCGCGGTACGCGGCGTCGCCACACGCGACCTTGGCCGCGGAGATGTCGCGCCGGGCGTCGGCCGAGCCGTCCCGGACCGACAGCGCGGCGCCGTGCAGCAGCGGGCGCGCCATTTCCAGGCCGATGGCGACACCGGCGAGGTGGTGCTTGATCGACTGCTGGCTGCCGATGGCCTTGCCGAACTGCTTGCGCTGCTTGGCGTATTCGGTGCTGATCTCGAGCATGGTGCGGCCGAGGCCGAGCAGCTGGGCGGCGGTGGCGAGTGCGCCCATGTCGAAGGCGCGCTCGGTGTCCGCGTCGCCGAGGGTCTCGGCGGCGGTGACGGAGAACAGCTTCCGTGCCTGGTCGACGGAGCCGTGCTGCTCGCCGACGGTGGCGGTGGACACCGAGCCGCCCTGCACGAGCAGGGCCAGCTCGACGGCGTTCGCGTCGACCGCGAACGGCACCCGCGGCGGCGCCGCGACGGTGGCCAGCGCGCCCTCGGCGAGCGCGGACAGCCGGTCCGGAGCCGCGCCTGCGAGCAGCACCGGTGCGACGGCGATGGTCTCGGCGACCGGGCCGGGCACCGCGTGCCTGCCCAGCTGCTCGACCGCCACGACCAGGTCGATGGCGTCGGCGCCGAGGCCGTCGTGTGCCTCGTCGATGATCAGGCCGTTGACGCCGGTCTCCGCCAGGCGCTGCCACACCTTGAGGCCGGGTGCGGTGTCGCCTGCGTTCCAGGACCGGATCACGGCGGGCATGTCGGACTTGGCCAGCAGCGAGTCGATGCTGTCCGCGAAGTCGGTGTGCGAGGAGTCGAGTGCGAATCTCATCGGTCCGCCTTAGGTAGGCCGAGCAGCCGCTCGGCGATGACATTCTTCTGGATCTCGTTGGTGCCGGCGTAGATCGGGCCGGAGAGGGAGAACAGGTAGCCGTCCATCCACCCGGTGTCGGCGAGCTCGGACTCGGGTCCGAGCAGGTCGAGCGCGGTCTCGTGGGTGGCCACGTCCCACTCGGACCAGAACACCTTGTTGATGGAGGACTCGGCGCCGAGCTGGCCGCCGTCGGCGAGCCGGGTGACGGTGCCCCACGTGCTCAGTTCGTAGGCGCGCGAGCCGATCCACGCGTCGACGACCCGGTCGCGCAGCGCGGTGTCCGACTGGTCGCCGTTCGCCTTCCACAGCTGCAGGAGCCGGTCGGTGGCGGCGAGGAAGCGGCCGGGGGAGCGCAGCGACAGGCCGCGCTCGTTGCTCGCGGTGCTCATCGCGACCCGCCAGCCCTCGTTGACGGCGCCGATCACGCCGGACTCCGCCGGGTTGGCCGGGTCGTCGGGCACGAAGACGTCCTCGAGGAACACCTCGGCGAAGCCGGGCAGGCCGTCGAGCTGGTCGATCGGGCGCACTGTGACGCCCTTCGACCGCAGGTCGAACATGTAGTACGTGATGCCCTTGTGGCGCTGGGCCTCCGGGTCGGAGCGGAACAGGCCGAATCCCCAGTCCGCGAAGGCGGCGCGGGAGCTCCAGGTCTTCTGACCGTTGAGCAGCCAGCCGCCGTCGACCTTGGTGGCGGTGGCGCGCAGGCTGGCCAGGTCGGAGCCGGACTCGGGCTCGGACCAGGCCTGGGCCCAGATGTCGTCGGCGCGGGCCATGCGCGGCATGATCCGCGCCAGCTGCTCGGGCTTGGCATGCTCGAAGAGCGTGGGTGCCAACAGGAAGATGCCGTTCTGGCTGACCCGTCCGGGTGCACCGGAGCGGTAGTACTCCTCCTCGAAGATGACCCACTGCTCGAGGGTGGCGTCGCGTCCGCCGTACTCGGCGGGCCAGGACACCACCGACAGGCGCGCGTCCGCGAGGGTGCGCTCCCACTGTCGATGTGCCTCGAAGCCCTCCGCCGTGTCCATGTGCGGCAGCGGCTCGGCGGGGACGTTTGCCTTGAGGAACGCGCGCACTTCGTCGCGGAATGCGACTGTGGCGTCGTCGAATTCGAGATCCACTACTTCTCTCCAGCCTTCTTCATTGATTTGGCGTCCATGCCGCCCAGGGGGCCGGAGCCGACCTCGGCATTGTGTGCGTGCGCGAAATGATGCAGCCCGAACACGGAATCCATGCCCGCGCGGATTCCCATCAGGTCCTCACACTGGTTGACTGCCCTCTTGGTCAGGGCCAGCCCGAACTGCGGCATCGCGGCGATCTTGTCCGCCATCTCCATCGCGGTCGTCTCGAGGTCGGCGCGGGGGACCACCCGGCTGACCATGCCCCACTCGTACGCGCGCTGGGCTGAGAAGCGGTCGCCGGTGTACAGGATCTCCTTGGCGCCGCGAGTGCCGAGCACCCACGGGTGCGCGAAGTACTCGACGCCGGGAATGCCCATCCGGACAACGGGATCGGCGAAGAAGGCGTCGTCGGAGGCGACGATCAGGTCGCAGACCCAGGACAGCATCAGCCCACCGGCGATGCAGGCGCCCTGGACCATCGCGATGGTCGGCTTCGGCAGCTCGCGCCACCGACGGCACATCCCGAGGTAGACCTCCATCTCGCGGGCGTACCGCTGGTCACCGCCGGGCTTGTCCACGTGGTCCCACCACATGACGGCCTTGTTCTCGTAGGACACGTGGTGGTCGCGGCCGGGGGTACCGATGTCGTGGCCGGCGCTGAAGTGGTCCCCGTTGCCCGCCAACACGATCGCGCCCACCTCGGGGTCCTCGACGGCCCGCAGGAAGGCGGCGTCGAGGGCGTAGGTCATCACCGAGTTCTGGGCGTTGCGGTAGCCGGGGCGGTTCATGGTCACGATCGCGACCCGTCCGCGCACCTCGTAGGTGACGACGTCACCCTCGTCGGGCACGCTCATGACCTGCCCTCCCGGAGATCGTTCTTGAGGACCTTGCCGGACGGGTTGCGGGGCAGCGATCCGACGACGACGACCGAGCGCGGGATCTTGAAGTTGGCCAGGTGCTCCTTGCAGAACGCGAGCACCTCCTCGGCCGTGATGGTGCGGCCGGGCTTGGCGACGACATAGGCGCGGCCGACCTCGCCCATCCGCTCGTCGGGCACCCCGATGACGGCCGACTCGGCGAGCGCGTCGATCCGGGCGAGGGTGTTCTCGATCTCGGCGGGATAGACGTTGAAGCCGCCCGAGATGTACATGTCCTTGAGCCGGTCGGTGATGTCGATGTAGCCGCGCTCGTCCATGACGCCGACGTCGCCGGTGTGCAGCCAGCCGTCCTTGTCGATCGTCGCCGCGGTGGCCTCGGGGTCATCGAGGTATCCCAGCATGACGTTCTCGCCGCGGACCAGGATCTCGCCGTGGTCGCCGATCCGGACCTCCATGCCGGGGATGGCGCGCCCGGAGGTGGTCGAGACGGTGACCGGGTCGTCGTCGGTGCGGCACATGGTGACCACGACGGCCTCGGTCTGCCCGTAGGCGGTGAGCACGGCGTCGAAGCCCAGCTCGGACTGCATCCGTTCGACAAGGCGGACCGGGACCGCGGCGGCGCCGGTGATGGCGATCCGCAGGCTCGACAGGTCGTATTCGTCGCGGGTGGGCAGGTCGAGGATCGACTGGTGAATGGTCGGGGCGCCCGGCAGGACGCTGACCCTGGCCTCCGCGATCTTCGCGGCGACCTTGGGCACGTCGAACACCGCCATCGGGACGATCGTGGCGCCGCGCACGACACACACCATGATCCCGGCCTTGTAGCCGAAGGTGTGGAAGAAGGGGTTGATGAGCAACTCGCTGTCGGCGCTGGTGACCTCGGCGCAGGTTGCCCATGCCTCCGCGATGCCGACCGTCTGCCGGTGCGCGCTCAGCACGCCCTTGCTCTTGCCGGTGGTGCCCGAGGTGAACAGGATGTCGGCGATGTCGTCCGGATCGACGGCCTCGGCGCGGGCGTCCGCCTGTTCGACCGGCACCGGCGCGGCGATGTCGTCCAGCTGCTGCCACTCGATGACGCCCTCGGTCGGCGCCGCCTCGTCGAAGGGGATCCGGATGACGGTGTCGAGCGCGTCGAGGTCGCCGGGCGCGGCGGCGCGGGACAGGTCGGCCCAGCGGTCGGCCTTGAGGAACGGGCCGACGACGAACAGGGCCCTCGCCTTCGTCCGGACCACCAGGTCCAGCGCCTCGGAGCCGGTGTAGCGGGTGTTGATCGGGACCAGCACGGCGCCTGCGTAGTGCGTGGCGAGGGCGGCGATGACCCAGTGGTAGGTGTTCGGGGCCCAGAGCGCGATGCGGTCGCCGGGCTCGATCCCGCGCGCGATCAACGCCCGCGCCACCGTGCGCACGCGGTCGAGGAGGTCGGAGTAGCTGAGATGGGTGTCACCGTCGGCGATGGCCTCGGCGTCACCGAACTCGCGAGCCGCCCTCGCGAGGGCCGCGGGGGTGGTATTCACATCACTGGTCACTGGACTCCTCTACAAAGCAAGTGCTTGGTAGGTTATCCTACCGGGGTGGATGTAAGCCAGGGGCTGGGGACAGCCAAAGACGACGAGCAGTTCGCCGCGACCGTTCGGGAGTGGTTGGCCGACAATCTCACCGGTGAGTTCGCCGGTCTGCGAGGGCTCGGCGGGCCCGGACGTGAGCACGAGGCCTTCGAGGAGCGGCTCGCGTGGGACCGCCATCTGGCGGCCGCCGGGTGGACCTGCCTGGGCTGGCCGACCGAGTACGGCGGCAAGGGTGCGACGCTGAGCCAGCAGGTGATCTTCCATGAGGAGTACGCCCGCTCGGGCGCACCCGCGCGGGTGAGCCACCTCGGCGAGGAGCTGCTCGGGCCGACGCTGATCGCGTTCGGCACCGAGGAGCAGAAGCGTCGCTTCCTGCCCGGCATCAACACGGTCTCCGAGCTGTGGTGCCAGGGCTACTCCGAGCCTGGCGCGGGCTCCGACCTCGCGGCGGTCTCCACCTCGGCGCGCCTGGACGGCGACCAGTGGCGGATCAACGGCCAGAAGGTGTGGACCTCGCTCGCGCACGTCGCGCAGTGGTGCTTCGTGGTCGCGCGGACCGAGCCCGGCTCGCAGCGGCACAAGGGCCTGTCCTACCTGCTGGTGCCGATGGACCAGCCGGGCATCGAGGTCCGCCCGATCCTGCAGCTCACCGGCACCTCCGAGTTCAACGAGGTGTTCTTCGACGACGCCCGCACCGACGCGGACCTGGTGGTCGGCGAGGTCGGTCAGGGCTGGGGCGTGGCGATGGGCACCCTCACCTTCGAACGCGGCATCTCCACGCTCGGCCAGCAGGTCGGCTTCGCCAAGGAACTGTCGGAGATCGTCGAGCTCGCCGAGCGCAACGGCGCGGCGTCCGATCCGGTCATCAAGGACAAGCTCACCCGCGCCTGGATGGGCCTGCAGGTGATGCGCGCGCACGCCATGCGCACCCTGTCCGCGGTCGACGCGAGCGCCCAGGGCGGCGAGGCCTCGGTGGCCAAGCTGTTGTGGGCCAACTGGCACCGCGGTCTCGGTGAGCTCGCGATGGAGGTCGCGGGCGCGGACTCGCTGCGGGCGGGCGACGGACCGTTCGGTGCGGACGCAGACCTGAGCGACCAGCAGCGGCTGTTCCTGTTCAGCCGGGCCGACACCATCTACGGCGGCTCGAACGAAATCCAACGAAACATCATCGCCGAGCGGGTGCTCGGACTTCCCCGAGAGGCTCGACCGTGACCACTTCCCTCAAGTCCCCCCTGGCAGTCGCCCCCGCCGAGATCGAGGGCCACAACCTGCTCAAGGGCAAGAAGGTCGTCGTGACCGCGGCCGCAGGCACCGGGATCGGCTTCGCCACCGCGCGCCGGGCGCTGCTCGAGGGTGCGGACGTGCTGGTCTCGGACTTCCACGAGCGTCGCCTCGGCGAGACCGTGGAGAAGCTGTCCGCCGAGTTCGGTGGCCAGCAGGTCGAGTCGTTCGTCTGCGACGTCTCGAGCACCGAGCAGGTCGACGCGCTGATCGCCGGCTCCGCCGAGAAGCTCGGCCGCATCGACGTCCTGGTCAACAACGCGGGACTCGGAGGCGAGACGCCGGTCGTCGACATGACCGACGAGCAGTGGGACCGCGTCCTCGACATCACCCTCACCAGCACCTTCCGCGCCACCCGCGCGGCGCTGCGGTACTTCAAGTCGGTCGAGCACAACGGCGTCCTGGTCAACAACGCCTCCGTGCTCGGCTGGCGCGCGCAGCACTCGCAGGCGCACTACGCCGCGGCGAAGGCCGGCGTCATGGCGCTGACCCGCTGCAGCGCGATCGAGGCCGCCGAGTACGGCGTCCGCATCAACGCCGTCGCGCCGTCCATCGCCCGCCACGCGTTCCTGGCGAAGGTGACCAGCGAGGAGCTGCTCGACAAGCTGGCCGAGGGTGAGGCCTTCGGCCGCGCCGCCGAGGTGTGGGAGATCGCCGCGACCATCGCGATGCTCGCCAGCGACTACACGACCTACCTCACCGGCGAGATCGTCTCCATCTCCAGCCAGCGCGCCTAGGCGGCTCCGCCGCCTGTGAGTCCTTCCGGCCCGGATCTGGGCCAGAAGGACTCACAGGCGTGTGCCTGTGGATAACTCCCGCAGAGCTCCGTTTTACGTCGGACCACCCGGTGACGATCCGTCCATGTCACCTTCGGAGATGCCTCGTGATCTTCAACTGCTGCTCGACGCCCAGTTCGGTCTGGCCACGCAGGCGCAGCTGACTGCGCTCGGCTTTCCACGCACCCGGGTGCGGAACCGACTCGACGCCGGACGCTGGCAGCGCGTGCTGCACGGCGTCTACTGCGTGACCACCGGTTCGCTCGACCGGTCCATGACACTCATGGCCGCCCTGATCTATGGCGGTGGTCCTGCCCTGCTGAGCCATCGAACGGCAGCAGAGGAATGGGGCATCGTTTCGATCGATCCTTCGTCGCCCGTGCACGTCACCGTGCCGTACCGGCTGTCGGCGAAGAGTCAGCCTGCGACATTCATCCGGTCGGGGCCCAGCGGTTTTCCGGTACCCGCTGTGGGCGACGTCCTGCATCCAGGGGTCATGGTGCATCGATCGCGTGCACACGACCACATCGGCCTCGGCGGGGCGATGCCGAAGACGAACTTGGCTGACACGGCAATCGACCTCGCGGTCGCGGAGCCGACCGCACATGCCGCTTATCTGAGTCTGATCGCGTCGGTGACCAATCGCGGTATCCGGTTGGCGGACGTCCGCCGGCGGATGGCGGAACGAACCCCGCGTCGCTACCGGAAGGCGCTCGAGGCGGCCGTCCGGCTGCTGGCCGAGGGTGTCCAGTCGATGCTCGAGTACCGCTTCGCCGTCGAGGTGGAGCAGGCCCACGGACTTCCCGCGGCCCGCAGGCAGGGGCCGGTGGTGGTCGACGGTCGGACCCTCTGGGAGGACTGCGACTACACCGAACACGGTGTCCCGCTGATCGTGCGTCTCGACGGCCGCCGGTCGCACGCCATGCGCGAGGTGGCGTTCCGGGACCGTCGCCGCGACAACGCCGCCGAACTCGCTGATCGGCCACGGCTGGTGTTCGGCTACGAGGAGGTCGTCAGTGCACCGTGCGGTGTCGCCCAAGATGTCGAGAGGGTCCTTCGCCGCGAGGGCTGGATCAGGCGCGGCGAAAACCCGTGCCGCGCCTGTGAGTCTTTCTGGTCCGACAGGGGGCCAGAAAGACTCACAGGCGGCGGAGCCGCCTAGACCGTGTAGCCGCCATCGACGTTGAGTTTCTGGCCGGTGATGAAGCCTGCCTTGTCGCTCGCGAGGAAGCAGACCGCCTCGGCGATGTCGACCGCGGAGCCGAAGCGCTGCAGGGGGATCCGGCTCATCGCGACCGCTTGTGCGCGCTCGTCGAGGTCGGCATTGCCCATCAGGCGTTCGGCCATGCCGTCGGTGAGCATGCCGGGCCCGACCGAGTTGAAGCGGACGCCGAAGCGGCCCTCCTCGGCGGCGAACGCCCGGACCAGCGCCTCGACGGCGCCCTTCGTCCCGGACGAGAGGCCGTCCCGGACCGGGAAGCGGTCGGTGGCCGCGGTGGTCACCGCGACGACCGAGCCGTGCGCAGCGCGTAGCCCGGGGAGCATGGCGTGCACGAGCGCGAAGAACGCGGTGGCCTCGGCGCCGAGATGCTCGGAGAAGGTGTCGGGGGAGACCTTGGACAGGTGCACCATCGGGATGTGCGGGCCCGCCGCGTGCACCAGCACCGACGGATCGCCGAGCTCGGCGCCGATCTCCTGGGCCCACTGTGCGACCCGGTCGCGGTCGGTCAGGTCGACGGAGTCGGCGCGGGCCCGCCCGCCCGCCGCGGTGATCTCCTCGACAAGGGCGGCGGCGCGGTCGGCGCCGGAACGGTAGGTGAAGGCGACGGGGAGCCCCTGCGCGACGAGCCGCCGGGTGATCTCGATCCCGATGCCACCCGATCCGCCGGTGATCACGGCGCAAGTGTTTTGCTGCACCCCGATACCCTAACAAGCGCTTGGTTGATACTCTGTGGGGTGTGACCCCTCCGCCCAGAGCTGCCGAAGAGTCTGCCAGCAAGTCCGGCCGCCGCGCCGAGCTCCTCGCGCTGGCCGCCTCCCTGTTCGCCGAGCGCGGTCTGCGCGCCACCACGGTGCGCGACATCGCCGACTCGGCCGGGATCCTGTCCGGCAGTCTGTACCACCACTTCGACTCCAAGGAGTCGATGGTCGACGAGATCCTCAAGGGCTTCCTGGACGAGCTGTTCGGCCGGTACCGCGACATCGTCGCGGCCGGGCTCGGATCGCGCGCCACCCTCGAGGCGATGGTGGTCGCGTCCTTCGAGGCGATCGACGGTTCGCATGCCGCGGTCGCGATCTATCAGGACGAGGCCAAGCACCTGGTCGGCAACGAGCGCTTCGAGTACATCACCGAGCGCAACAAGGAGTTCCGCGGCCTGTGGGTCTCGGTCCTGGAGGCCGGCATCGCAGACGGCAGCTTCCGTCCCGACATCGACGTGGAGCTGGTGTACCGCTTCATGCGCGACACCGTCTGGGTTCCGGTGCGCTGGTACCGGCCCGGAGGCCCGATGACCGCGGAAACGGTCGCCAAGCAGTATCTCGCCATTGTGCTCGACGGGCTCTCCAGCCCACAGTCACGGTCCGATTCGTAGGGAGTTTCCATGCCTGAGGCATACATTGTTGACGCCATCCGCACCGCGGTCGGTAAGAAGGGCGGCGCCCTCTCCGCGGTCCACCCCGCGGACCTTGGCGCCGGGGTGATCAAGCAGCTCCTCGAGCGCAACCAGGTCGACCCGAGCGAGATCGACGACGTCGTGTTCGGCTGTGTCGACGCGATCGGTCCGCAGGCAGGCAACATCGCGCGCACCGCGTGGCTGGCCGCCGGCTACCCGGAGGATGTCCCCGGGGTCACCGTCGACCGCCAGTGTGGATCCAGCCAGCAGGCCGTGCACTTTGCGGCGCAGGCGATCCTGAGTGGGACCGCGGACCTGATGGTGGCCGGCGGCGTGCAGAACATGAGCATGATCCCGATCGCCTCGGCGATGGTCGTCGGCGAGCAGTTCGGGTTCGAGACCCCGTTCAAGGGTTCGACGGGCTGGGAGCACCGCTACGGCGACGAAGAGGTCTCGCAGTTCCACGGCGCCGAGCTGATCGCCGAGAAGTGGGACATCAGCCGCGAGGAGATGGAGCGCTGGGCGCTGCAGAGCCACGAGCGCGCGCGTAAGGCCATCGCCGAGGGCCGCTTCGACAACGAGATCGTGCCGGTCGGCGAGTTCAGCATCGACGAGGGCCCGCGCGAGACCAGCCTGGAGAAGATGGCCGGGCTCAAGACCCTGACCGACGGCGGGCGCCTGACCGCCGCCCTGGCGAGCCAGATCTCCGACGGCGCCAGCGCGACGCTGCTCGCCTCCGAGGCCGCCGTGAAGGCACACGGGCTCAAGCCCCGCGCCCGGATCCACCACATCAGCGCCCGTGGTGCCTCGCCGATCTTCATGCTCAGCGCGCCGATCCCCGCGACCAAGTACGCGCTGGAGAAGACCGGCCTGACCATCGACGACATCGACGTCATCGAGATCAACGAGGCGTTCGCCCCCGTCGTGCTGTCCTGGATCAAGGAGATCGGCGCCGACCCGGCGAAGGTCAACGTCAACGGCGGCGCGATCGCGAACGGGCACCCGCTCGGCGCGACCGGCACCAAGCTGTTCGCGACCATGCTCAACGAGCTCGAGCGCACCGGTGGGCGCTACGGCCTGCAGACCATCTGCGAGGGCGGCGGCACCGCGAACGTGACGATCATCGAGCGCCTGGGCTAGAAACCCCTCCGCGCAAGCAGATTCGGCCCCGCGTCCCTCCAACAGGAGGGACGCGGGGCCGAATTCGTCGGAGGGCCGGGCGGATGGCGTCCGTCAGTCGATGGTGCCGATCAGCGCGAACAGCGCGTCGGCGATGCGCTCGCACCACGCGTCCGCGTCCTCGTACCCGCGAGAGACGCCGCGGAGAATGGTGGCCGACACCAGCAGGTCGAAGATGGTGTCCGCGGTGGACGAGGCGGCGGACGGCTCCGCGTCCGGCACCGCCAACATGATCCGGTCGAACAGCGCCTTGCGGGTGGGGACCTCGGCCCGCTGCACGAGACGCTCGTAGACGCCCTCGTTGTGATTCCAGGTGGACATCAGCCCCGGTATCGCGGAGCGGGCGGCCGGGTGCGCGGCGCGCTCGAGGAAACTGCGCGTCCAGGCCAGCATGTCGGCGTGCAGGTCGTCGGTGCTCGGGGGCAGCGGCACGTCGCCCATGGACTCGAGGCCGAAGATGGCGTCCTCGATGATCATCTCGCGGGTGGCCCAGCGGCGGTAGATCGCGGGCGCGCTGACCTTGGCCCGTCGGGCGATGGCCTGAATGGTGGTCTTCTGGTAGCCCGACTCGACGAGCAGCGCGATGGTCGCATCGAGGACCGACCGGTCGACCTGGGGATCTCGGGGCCGGCCTGGGCCGGCTGGTTCGACTGGGTGATCTCCGGATCCATTCACATCGCCGGACAATACCGGAGCGTTATACGCCCGGAGCGATAATAGTTACAGGGTGACACGGAACTCATCGCCGCACGGGATGCGGCCCGGGGTTATCGTCGGGGCATGTGCCGAAACATCACCGAGCTCCGCGGCCTCGAGCCGGCCGCCACCGCGGAGGAGATCGAAGCGGCCGCCCGCCAGTACGTGCGGAAGGTGAGCGGCGTGCAGAAGCTGTCCGACGCCACCAGGGAGCCCTTCGAGCGGGCGGTTGCCGAGGTCACGGCGACCACGATGCGGCTGCTCGGGGTGTTGCCCGCCCGCAAGCAGCCACCGGCGACCGTGCCGCCGCTGCGCAGGCCCGAGGTCCGCGCGCGGATGGCCGCGGCCGCAGCGAACGACTGAAGGGCACCGCCGGCCGGTTCACACGGCCGATGGTGCCCTTCAATGTGGGGGAGTGCGCCCGGAGATACCGGTCAGGCGCGCAGCGCGCCCAGCGCGTCGATCCGCTTCGCGGCGTCCGCCACGATCCGGTCGATCAGCTCCTGGCAGCTCGGCAGGTCGTCGATCATGCCGACCACCTGGCCGGAGGCCAGCACGCCCGCCTCGGTGTCGCCGTCGACCAGGCCGGCCTTGAGCAGCATCGGGGTGTTGGCGTTCATGATGACCTGCAGCCAGGTCTTGTCTGTGGTCTTGTGCATCGCCAGTCCCTCCTTGAGGAGGGTCGGCCACGACGTGCCGGTCATCTTCCTGACCTTCGGCGCGTTCTTGGCCGCTGAGACGAGTCCCCGGATGTAGCTGGACTTCTCGAGGCTGTTGACCAGGTCGGTGTTGAGCACCCGGTGCGGCATGCCGTCCACCTTCACCGACACGGTGGTGTCCTGCAGGCTGCGCTTGAGGTACTCCTGCTTGACCGAGTCCGGCACCGCGGAGTCGCTGGTGAGCAGGAAGCGGGTGCCCATCGCGACGCCCGCTGCGCCGTAGGACAGCGCCGCCGCCAGACCGCGGCCATCGAAGAAGCCGCCGCCTGCGATCACCGGGATGTCGACCGCGTCGAGCACGGACGGCAGCAGCAGCGTCGTCGCGACACCACCGGTGTGGCCGCCGCCCTCGCCGCCCTGCACGACCACCGCGTCGGCGCCCCAGGAGGCGACCTTGACGGCGTGCTTGGCGGCACCGATCGACGGGACCACGACGATGCCGTTGTCCTTGAGCTTGGCGATCAGGTCCTTCTTCGGCGCGAGCGCGAAGGAGGCGACCTTGACGCCCTCACGGATCAGCAGGTCGCACCGCTGCCCGGCATCCGACGCGTCCGCGCGCATGTTGACGCCGAACGGCTTGTCGGTGAGCTGCTTGGTCTTCTTGATCGCCGCCTCGAGCTCCTCGTAGGTCATCGTCGCCGAGGCGAGGATGCCGAGGCCGCCCGCGTTGCAGGTGGCGGCAGTCAGGCGCGGGCCGGAGACCCAGCCCATGCCGGTCTGCACGATCGGGTGCTCGATGCCGACCAGCTCGGTCAGCGCCGTGCGAAGCACGGCGGTCATGCCTGGACCTCGCGCTCACGCAGTCCGCGCGGGTCGATGACCTCGCGGATCAGCCGCAGCTCCTCGGCGGTGGGCTCGCGGGTCACGCCCGCCTCGGCCAGCCCGGCGACCTCGAAGGAGGTGTTCTCGGCGACCTCGTCCGCGGTGACGCCCGGGTGCAGGCTCAGCGCGCGCAGGGTGTGGTCCGGTCCGCCGAAGTCGAAGACCCCGAGGTTGCTCACCACGCGGTGCAGGTGCAGGTACTTGAACGCGGGGTTCGCGGGATCGACCTTGTCGTAGCCGATGCCGGAGACGACGTCCACCTTGTCCACGAACACGCGCGAGGTGTGCTTGGGGACGAAGTAGCTGGTGGCGTGGTTGATGGTGTTGCCGGGGGCGCCGCGGACGCCGAACATCTGCCGGGTCGGCTGCTGCAGCGGGCCGAACGCGGACAGGTTCTGGTTGCCGAAGCGGTCGAGCTGGTTGGCGCCCATGACCACGTGGCGACGGCCGGAGGCCACGACGTCGAACACCTTGCGGAAGGGCATCCAGCCCTCGATCGGGGCCTTCGCGCCGACCGCGGGGGTGTCGCTGAAGATCAGCGCCTCGCCGTCGGTGATGAGAAGGTCGGGCTCGGTGGTGAGGCGGGCCAGGCGCGCGCCGATGGTCGCCAGCGTCGACATCGGGCTGGCCATGATCTCGCCTGCGCCCGAGAAGATCTCGGCGCACGCGATCGCGCAGTACTCCGCGCGGGTGATGGTCTCGGTGGAGGTCATGCCTGCTCCTCTGCGAACTTCTTGACGGCGGCCTGGTAGTCGTCCTCGCTGCCGGACAGGTAGGTGTCGACGAAGACCTGCCACGACTCGGGGGTCTTGGCGGCCTCCGCGTAGTGACGCTGGAACTTCTCGTCGCGGCCGTAGCTCTCGCCTGCGAGGGTGAAGTGGGCGCCGTTCGGGGCCTCCACGACGCCGTCGACCATCATGCGGTTGAGCAGAAGCGACTGCAGCGGAACGGCCTTCACCAGTTCCTCGGTCTCGACGATGCGCTCGACGGAGACGTAACGCTTCTCGGCGGCCATGCAGTACAGGTCGTCGAAGTACGGGTCGACGCCGTTGTAGGCGGCGTTGCCGTGCTTGTCACCCAGGTTCAGGTGCACGAACGACGCGTCCAGGTTCAGCGCGGGCATCGCGATGAGGGTCTCGGCCTGGCCGGACTCGTCCGCGTACGGCGAGGTGACGGTCTTGAGCTCGTCGCCCCAGAAGTTCTGGACGTCCGAGCCGAGGCCGGCGCGGATCGGCAGGAAGGGCAGGCGGGCCGCGGCGGCCTCGAGGCCGCACTTGACCATGCCCTCGTCCATCTCGCGGACCTCGATGGCGCCGGTGGTGCGGGCCTTGGCGAACCAGGGGTCGTAGAACGGCGCGGAGTCGAGCGAGACGAATCCGTAGTACGCCTTCTTGACCTTGCCGGCCGAGCACAGCAGGCCGAGGTCGGGTCCGCCGTAGGTGACGACGGTCAGGTCCTTGATGTCAGAGCGCAGAATCGCGCGCACGAACGCCATCGGCTTGCGGCGCGAGCCCCAGCCGCCGAGGCCGATCGTCATGCCACTGCGCAGTTCGCCGACGACCTCGTCGAGCGACATCCTCTTGTCACGCATTGTCTTTCAACTCCCTACTTGTTCGCGCGGGGCTTGCCGGTGGCGACGAACTCGTCGCGGTGCTCGTCGGCGACGCCGGCGAGGTTCAGCTCGAACGTGAAGCCCTGCTCGATCCGGTAGCTGGTGTGCACGTCCATCACGTCGATGCGGTTGATCGCTTCCTTGGCGCGCCGGATGACCCGGGTGTCCTTGGCGGCGATCTCGCCGGCGATCTTGAGTGCACACGCGTCGAGCTCGGCGCGCGGGACGACGTCGTAGACAGAGCCGAAGTGCTTGAGCGTCTGGGCGTCGACGTTCTTGGCCGTGTAGTAGAGCGTGCGCATCATGTGCTGGGGGACCAGTCGGGCCAGGTGCGTGGCCGCGCCGAGTGCGCCGCGGTCGACCTCGGGCAGGCCGAAGACCGCGTCGTCGGACGCGACGATGACGTCCGCGTTGCCGACGAGGCCGATGCCGCCACCGACGCAGAAGCCGTTGACGGCGACCACGACGGGAACCTCGCAGTCGTAGACCGCGGAGAACGCCGCCGCGCAGCCGCGGTTCGCGTCGATCAGGGCGCCGTGGCCCTCGGTGGCCTGCATCTCCTTGATGTCGACGCCTGCGTTGAAGCCGCGCCCCTCGGCTCGCAGGATCACCACGTGGGTGCTCGGATCCTTGCCCGCCGCGAGGACGGCGTCGGCCAGTTCGAACCATCCCTTAGACGGGATGGCGTTCACCGGCGGGTAGTCGACGGTGACCGTGGTGATGCCGGCCCCATCGGATTTGGAAGTGATTCCCATCGTGATTCCTTAGGTAGGTCGCCAAACCAAGCGATTGCTTGGTAAGTTAGCACACCTGCGGGTCGGGCTGGAGTTCGCTTTTGCCCGGATGACCCCCGACCCGCAGAGAATCCCTGACAGTGGAGGTACTGGTGGAGCTAGGTCTTGACGGCAGCGTGGTGCTGGTCACCGGCGGTGTGCGCGGCGTTGGTGCGGGTATCAGCCGCGCCTTCCTGCGCGCAGGCGCGACGGTGGTGACCTGCGCGCGACGGCCGGCCGACGAGCCGATCGAGGTGGACGGCCGCGGAGTGGAGTTCATCTCCTGCGACCTTCGCGATGCCGAGCAGGTGCAGTCGATGATCGATTCGATCGTGGCCACCCACGGCCGGCTCGACGCCGTCGTGAACAACGCGGGTGGGGCGCCGTATGCCCTGGCCGCGGATGCCAGCCCCCGCTTCCACTCGAAGATCGTCGAGCTGAACCTGCTCGCGCCGCTCCTGATCTCGCAGATCGCGAACGCCGTCATGCAGAAGCAGGACACCGGCGGCTCGATCGTGATGATCAGCAGCGTCAGCGGCAGCCGCCCGTCGCCTGGCACCGCCGCCTACGGCGCCGCCAAGGCCGGCATCGACAGCCTGGCGGCCAGCCTCGCGGTGGAGTGGGCGCCGAAGGTCCGGGTGAACTCGATCGTCGTCGGCCTCGTCGAGACCGAGCAGAGCCACCTGCACTACGGCGGGGCCGACGGCCTCGCCGCGGTGAGCGAGACCGTCCCGCTGGGTCGGATGGCGCGGCCCGAGGACATCGGGAACTGTGCGACCTTCCTGGCATCGCCGCTGGCGTCCTACGTCAGCGGTTCGACACTGACCGTGCACGGCGGCGGCGAGCGCCCCGCCTTCCTGGCGGCATCAACAGCAGAGGAGACCAAGAAGTGAGCGGACTTGTAGACGGTCGCGTCGTCATCGTGACGGGCGCGGGCCGCGGTATCGGACGGGCGCACGCGCTGGCGTTCGCGGCCGAGGGTGCGAAGGTCGTCGTCAACGACATCGGTGTCGGCGGCGACGGCACCGCGACCGGTGAGAGCCCCGGCGAGCAGGTCGTCGCGGAGATCATCGCGGCGGGCGGGCAGGCCGTGGCGAACGGCGACGACGTCGCGGACTGGGACGGCGCGCAGAACCTGATCAAGACCGCCATCGACAACTTCGGCGGCCTCGACGTACTGGTCAACAACGCCGGCTTCCTGCGCGACCGGATGTTGGTCGGCATGAGCGAGCAGGAGTGGGACTCGGTCATCCGGGTGCACCTCAAGGGCCACTTCGCCCCGCTGCGGCACGCGGCCGCGTACTGGCGCGCCGAGTCCAAGGCCGGACATCCGGTGGACGCGCGGATCATCAACACCAGCTCGGGCGCCGGCCTGCAGGGCAGCATCGGTCAGGGCAACTACGCGGCCGCCAAGGCGGGCATCGCCGAGATGACCATTCAGGCCGCCGCCGAGCTGAAGAACTACGGCGTCTCCGTCAACGCGATCGCCCCCGCGGCGCGCACCCGGATGACGGTGGGCGCCGGTGGCGCGATGGCCGAGGCGATGGCCGCTCCCGAGGAGGGCTTCGACGCGATGGCGCCGGAGAACATCTCCCCGCTCGTGGTCTGGCTGGGCAGCGCCGAGTCGAAGGCCGTCAGTGGCCGCGTGTTCGAGGTCGAGGGCGGCAAGATCACCGTCGCCGAGGGCTGGCGGCACGGCCCCAGCCAGGACAAGGGCGAGCGCTGGGATCCGAAGGAGATCGGCCCCGTCGTGGCCGATCTGCTCGAGAAGGCGGAGACCCCCACCCCGGTCTACGGGGCGTAAGCGGCTCCGCCGCCCGTGAGTCCTTTTGGTCCCTATGCGGGCCAGAAGGACTCACGGGCGCGAAGCGCCTAGGCGGGGGAGCGGACGATGACCGTCGTGCCGGGGAAGTAGGCGGCGAGCTCGGGCCGCGACAGCTTGATCATGGCGGTGCCGTAGCCCTGCTTGCGCGCCTCGGGCGCGACCCACACCGCGAGGTCCACCTCGCCACCTTCGTGTAGTTCACCGAACACGAGCCCGACGCATTCCGACCGGTCGCCGCTGGTGTTCTCCGCGACGAACCACGCCGCGGTCTCTTCGTCGACCCGGTTCAGGCCGGCGCGACGCTCCTCCTCGATGCGATCCGAAGGCCACGGCTTGCCGTCGGCGTCGAACTGCTCGGCCGAGCGTCGCCGGTAGAGCTCCACGTCCTCGTCGTCCTGGGTGAACGGACGCAGCCGGACGTTCGTCCCCGTGCTGAACGGGCGCTGTTCCGGCAGCCACTTCAGCGTCGCGTCCAGGTTGGTCACCTCGTCGCGGAGGTGGTCGCGCTCGAGCTTGGTCAGGCGGCCGAGCTGCAGACCCAGCACCGCGTTCGCGTTGTCCTCAGTCGTCTCGAGGAGCGCGCTGACACTGCGGACGGCGGCTGCATGGTCGTCACTGTCGACGATGGCATCGAGGACCTCGTGCCGCAGATCGAGCGCCCGCAGGAGCGCCGAGGCGAGCTCACGTCGGTCCAGGATCTGATCTTGGGGGCCAGCCGTCATGACGAAATCTCCCTATCCGTTGAGTTGCAACAGCGCGGAGCACGCACCTGCCGGATGGGCAATCCTGCGGGCTCCACCCAGATTGTCTGTCAACGGGCCCGCAATTGCTACGAACAGACGACGACGGGGATCTCGCGTTCGACCCAGGACTGGTAATCGTCGAACTCGGGGTACATCGCGACCAGACGGGGCCACAGCTCCGCGCGCTCGGCGTCGTCGGCGACCTTCGCGACCAGATGGCGCACGTCGGAACGGATCTGGACCTTCACGTTGGGGTCGGCCTTCAGGTTCAGGTACCACATGGGGTTCTTGGGCTGGCCGCCCTGCGAGGCGACCAGCACCACCCGGTCGCCGTCCTCGAGGAACAGCAGCGGGCTCACCCGCGGCTCGCCGGATTTGCGGCCGGTGGTGGTGAGCAGGCAGATCGGCAGGCCGCTCTTCGCGGCGCTGCCGACCCGCCACTTGCCGCCGAGACGCCCACCGGTCGCCCGGTACGCGATCACGTTCGTCTTCGACATCCACTTGATGACGACCCGGGTGAACTGCGTATCGAGCAGCGGTGGGCGATTCATGGCCGGATCAGATCCGCTCGATGATGGTGCCGGTGGCGAGCGCGCCGCCCGCGCACATCGAGATCAGCGCGGTCGAGGCGTCGCGGCGCTCGAGCTCGTGCAGGGCGGTGGTGATCAGGCGCGAACCGGTGCTGCCGACGGGATGGCCGAGCGCGAGCGCGCCGCCGTTGACGTTGACCTTGTCCATGTCCGGTCCGTGCACCTGGGCCCAGGACAGCGCGACGGAGGCGAAGGCCTCGTTGACCTCGAACAGGTCGAGGTCGCCGATCTTCATGCCGGCCTTCTCGAGCACCTTGGCGGTCGCCTGGACCGGGCCGTCGAGGTGGAACTCGGGCTCGGCGCCGACCAGCACCTGGGAGACGATCCGGGCGCGGGGCTTGAGGCCGAGGGCCTTGGCACGGTCGGAGTCCATCAGCAGCACCGCGGCGGCGCCGTCGGAGATCTGCGACGAGGTGCCCGCGGTGTGGATGCCGCCCTCGATGACCGGCTTGAGCTTGGCGAGGGACTCCGCGGTGGTGTCGCGCAGGCCCTGGTCGCGGGAGACGACCGTGGTCTCGGAGGTCGGCAGCTTGTCCTCGCCGATGACCGGCGCGGTCACGGGCAGCACCTCGCGGTCGAAGCGGCCCTCGGCCCACGCCTGCTTGGCCAGCGCCTGCGACCGGACGCCGAGCGCCTCGATGTCCTCGCGGGTCAGGCCGCGACGCTTCGCGATCCGCTCCGCCGCCTCGAACTGGGCGGGCAGGTCGATGTCCCACGACGCCGGGCGCCGCGGGCCGGCCTCGGTGCCGACGTTGGCGCCGAGCGGGACCTGGCTCATCTGCTCGACGCCGCAGGCGATGCCGACGTCGATGGCACCGGTCGCGATGAGTCCGGCGATCAGATGGTTGGCCTGCTGCGCGGAGCCGCACTGGCAGTCGATGGTGGTGGCGCCGACCTGCCACGGCAGACCCGCCGCCAGCCAGGCGGTGCGGGTGACGTTGTTGGACTGCGCGCCGGCCTGGGTGACGCAGCCGCCGATGACCTGCTCGACGATGGCGGGGTCGACGCCCGCCCGCTCGAGGATTCCGACCTGGACCGCACCGAGGGTCTCCGCCGCATGCAGGCCGGACAGCCATCCGCCTCGCTTGCCGATCGGGGTACGGACTGCCTCGACGATAACTGGTGTGCCCACGG
>NZ_JMLO01000032.1:0-71192 GCF_000686785.1 Rhodococcus sp. UNC363MFTsu5.1 | reverse complement strand
GACTTGAGGAAGCCCTGCGGGAAGATCAGCAGGCCGCCGAGGCTGGCGACGATCATCGTCGCCGAGAAGATCACGGTGCGGCCCGCGGTCATCACGGTGCGCCGCACGGCGTCGCCGGTGCTGTAGCCCTCGGCGATCTCCTCGCGGAAACGGCTGACCATGAACAGGCCGTAGTCGATCGCCAGGCCGAGGCCGATCAGCGAGACCACCGGCAGCACGAAGGCGTTGACCTCGGTGAACTGGGTGATCAGCTTGACCACGCCGTTGGCGGCGATGATGGTCAGGCCGCCGACGATCAGCGGCAGGGCCGCGGCGACGATGCCGCCGAAGATGAAGAACAGCAGGACGGCGACCGCCGGGATCGCCAGGATCTCCATCCGGTGCACGTCGTTGGCCATGGTGTCGTTGAGCGTGCCGGTGACCGGCTGCAGCCCGGTGAGTTGGACGTCGACGCCGTCGATATAGAACTGGTCGCGGACCTTCTTGAAGTTCGCGGCGACCTCGGTGTCGTTGTCGCCCTTGATCGCGACGCTGGCGAACGCGTGTTCCTTGGTCTTGTCGGCCATCGCCCCGAGCTTGGTCGACCAGTAGCTGGCGTTGACCTTGAGGATCTCGTCCGGGTTGTCGGCCGCCAGGTCGTCGAGGCTCTTGGTGATCTTCGCGCCGAACGCCGGGTCGTCCACCGTTTTGCCCTCGGGGGCGGTGTAGACCGGGATCACGTCGGCGAGGGTGTCGCGACCGAAGGTGCCGTCGGCCAGCTTGGCCGCCGCAACCGATTCGGAGCCGGGGTCGTCCCAGCCGCTCTGGCTGAGGTGGTTCTCGATGCCCAGGCCGTACGCACCGAGGGCGAGCATCAGCCCGACCATCGCTCCGATCACGGCGAATCGGAGGCGGTAGACCAGTCGACCCCAGGTGGCGAACACTATTGCACTCCTTGACGCCCGATGAGCAGGGCCGACAGCGGTCTGAACGGCTGCAACCAGGCACCCTCGTCGGGCAGGGACTCAAGGCTGACCCGCGGCAGCGGCTCTCGGAACACCCCGGGGATGTCCTCGAGGTCGACGAACTCGAGGGTCTCCGAGGCGACCGCCCAGCTCGCGTGCTCGCGGAAGCCAAGAACCTGCACCGGAACGCCGGTTGCAGCGATGTCCTCCAACGGTTCGCGAAAAGCCTGGCCGTCGGCGGAGGCGACCATGATCCCGGCCAGCCCGCCGTCCCGAGCGCGAAGGGCGATGTGGTCGAGCATGTCGGCGTCGACATCGCTGTCCTCATCGATCTTCGGCTTGGCGAACACCGCGAAACCCACATTACGCAAGGCCTCGACCCACGGGCGGACAACGTCGGCGCTGCCCGAGGCGATGTTCGTGAACACCGTCGCCTCCGGCTCGAGGCGCACCCCGCTGGTGCCGGACAGCTCGGCGGTCCTGCCGAGGAGCCAGCGGCCGAGGGCGTCGAATCGTGGCCGGTAGGCGGCGGTGGGGCGGCCACCGAGGATCGCGCCGAGGCCCATGTCCAGGTTCGGCGCGTCCCACACCAGCAGCACCCGCTTCTGGTGCCGCACCTCACGAGGCTCCTCCGTGAGTGAGTTTGCCCCCACGGCGTCGGTCGGTGTCGTGTCCGGTAACCGCTCGCTCACGCTCATGCTCGAACCTTTCCCCAGATCAGCTCTGTGATGGGTCGGCCCACCTGCTGCGCCTTGTTCTCGAATTTGGTGACCGGACGTTCGTGGGTCATCGGCGAATCGGCCGGACCCTGTGCGAGATCATCCCAGTCGAGCGGCGTCAGCAGTGGTTCGGCATTGCCTGCCTCGGCGATCCACTCCGCGTACTCGGCGTGATCGGTGGCGACGTGCAGCACGCCGCCCGGGATCAGTCGTTCCGCGATCAGCTTGAACGTCGGCCCCTGCAGCAGCCTGCGCTTGTGGTGGCGGGCCTTGGGCCAGGGGTCGGGGAAGAACACCCGCACGCCGGTGAGCGACTCCGGTCCCAGCATGTTCTCGAGCACGTCGACGGCGTCGCCGCGCAGCACCCGGATGTTGGGGATCGAGTCCCGCTCGATCGCCTGCAGCAGCTGGGCGAGGCCCGGCCGGTACACCTCGATCGCGATCAGGTTCGCGTGCGGCTCCGCCTTGGCCATCGCGGCGGTCGCGGTGCCGGTGCCGCTGCCGATCTCCACGATGGTCGGGGCCTCGCGGCCGAACCACCCTGCGACGTCCAGCGGGGCGTCGGAGACATCGGCGCCGATCGTGGGCCAGAGCCGGTCCCAGGTCTGCTGCTGAGGGTCGGTCAGGGCGCCGCGGCGGGAGCGGAAACTGGTCACCCGGGGGTACAGGCGGGAACCCTGTTCGGTGGCCCCTGCCACCCGGGATTTCGCGTCATTCACCCGACCATTGTCACGCATGACGGAGGGTTGTGGCAGGTGGGTCTGAAGTGAAAGTTGAGACTTTCTCAGACGAGCACCACCTTCCCGGTGGTCATGCGTCCCTCGAGCCGGGTGTGCGCCACCGCCGCATGCGCCAGCGGGAAGGTCTCGACCTGCGGTTTCAGCTGCCCGGAGGCCGCCGCGGCGAGCGCCTCGCCCGCCCAGCGTGTGATGTTCTCCGGCGTGAACCCGCCCGCCGGGCCGAGGGCCATCCTCGCTGTGATCTCGCGCTCGGCGAGTTCGGCATCGGTGAACTCGGCGGGCGCTCCGGAGGAGTAGCCGAAGAACAGGGCGCGGCCGCCGCGACCCAGCAGCTCCGCCGCGCCCCGGGCGATGTCACCGCCGACCCCGTCGAGGAGTGCCGTCGCGCCCGCCCCGCCGAGGTGCGCGCGCACCTTCGCCTGCCAGTCCGGCTGCCGGTAGTCGACCGCGAGTTCGGCGCCGAGGGCGGCCGCCAGTGCGGTCTTCTCGGGCCCTCCCGCAAGGCCGATCACCCGGGCTCCCACCCGGCGCGCCGACTGCACGAGGAGCGTGCCGAGCCCGCCGGCCGCCGCCGTGACGAGTACCACGTCCCTCGCGGTGAGCCGCGCGGCCTCCAGGACCCCGAACGCCGTCCGGCCGGTGCCTGCCATCGCGATCGCCTCGGGCGCGCCGAGCGCGGGATCGACGGGCAGCAGGCCGGTGGCCGGTGCCACCGCGAATCGGGCGTAGCCGCCGTTGGCGTTCCCGAGCGACACGGCGACCCGGGCGCCCAGCCAGGCCTCGTCCACGTCGTCGCCGAGCCTGTCCACGGTGCCTGCCACCTCGCGGCCCGGGATGTACGGCACCTCCGGGAGGCCGCCGGGCCCGAACGGCTGGCCTGACCGGACCGAGGTGTCGACCAGGTGGACGCCGCTGGCCTCCACCGCGATCCGCACCTGCCCCTGGCCGGGCTCGGGGTCGGGGACCAGCTCGAGACGCAGGTTCTCCGCGGGCCCGAATTCGCGCAGTACGACGGCTTCCATTGGCTCCCTTTCGTTGTCGCCGGTTCCGGCGTGCTCCCGTCGACCCTGCAACCTTGAGTGCGGTTGAGGTCAAGGGCGGCATTGCAGGGGGGCTTCCGCTGCGCCGGGCCGCACGGGCTGCGATCATTCGGTGCGCGCCGGGGGGCGCGTTCTTTTCTCTGGGGGGAGTGACGCGATGGCGTCGATGGAATTCGGTATGACGGTCGACGGGCTACGGCGATCGGCGACGGAGGCGGATCCGGCGGCCGGGGCCCTGGTGAGCCGGGCCGCTGGGCGGTACCGCGCCCCGGTGCGGGTACAGGTGACCGGGCGCGCGGGCGTCGGCAGGTCCGCGGTCATCGGGGCGCTCGGTCTTGTCTCGGGGGCCGAGGTTGTCGAGACCCCCGCCTGGGACGTGCCGGGCGCCGAGGACCCGGAACTGACCGCAGAGCTGATCGTGCTCGTGGTGTGCGACCCGCCGCGCCGCGCCGATGTGGCCGCGGCGGGCGTCGCGGGGGATCGGGCGCTGGCCGTCCTGAACAAGGCGGACACGCTCGCCGACTCCGCCGTCGCCGCCGAACGCGCCGCGGCGGTGCTGGGTGTGCCCTGCCTGCCCGTGGACGGCCGCTCGCGGTTCGGCGTTGCCGATCTGCGGATCGCGGTGGCCGAGCGGGTCGAGGCCTGTCGGGCCGCAAGGGCGGCGGCGGTGTCGGCGGAGCTGCGGGCGTTGACCGGGACCGCGAGCGTCCGCGATGCGGTGGAGGAATACCTGGCGGGAGACGGGGCGCTGACCGTCGCGGTCGAGGCGATCCCTCCGGGCGAGCGGGAATCGCCGCCGGACGATCCCGCTGTCGCGCTGCGTCGGGCCAGGGCGTGGCGGGGCCGGATGAACGGCGGCTTCGATGCGCGCAGCACTCGGGCGGCCCTGGCGCTGCATCGGTCGGCGGTTCGGCAGTGGGCGCGCGGGGAGGTCCGGTGAACGACACGGTGCCGCCCGAGTTGGCCGCGGTCCTGCGGCGGTGGAATCCAGGCGCGCTTGCCGGCCTGGAGCGGCCGCCGTCGCCCGAGCCGGATCAGGGCGGCGCGGTGACGGTGGTGGTCCTCGGCGCGCCGGGCAGCGGCCGCGGCGACCTGATCGCCGCGCTCACGGCGGACACGGCGGAGAGCCGTGAACTCCGGTTCACCGAGGCACCCGATCCCGCGGCGGGCGTGGCCCTGATGGTGCTCGACGCCGCGGCGCCGCTCGGGCGCGAGGACCTCGAGCTGTTGTCCGGCGGTGCCGAGTCCGCGCACACGGTGCTCTTCGCGCTCACCAAGATCGACGCGCACCACGGCTGGGCGGCGGTCGCGCGACGCAACGCCGAACTGCTCACCGAGCACCTGCCCCGGTTCGCGGGTGCCGTGATCTACCCGGTCGCCGCGCCGGAGGGAGCAGGCATCGAGGAACTGCGGGCGGCTCTGCTCGAGGCGACCACCGCCGTCCCCGAGCGGCAGGCACGGCTGCGCCTGCGGGCGGCGGGCGCAGCCGAACAGGCCAGGGGTCTGATCCGGGCCTCCGCCGAATCACTCCGGGCGACCGACGACACCGCGACCTTGCGGGCCGAGCGGTCCGCGCTGGTGGCGGACCGGGACGGATGGCGCGGCGAGCGGGCCGCGGTCCTGCGCAGGCTCACCGCGCTGGCCCGGGTGGACCTGGTGCACGAGGTGAGCGATCAGGT
The DNA here is from genome assembly GCF_000686785.1 of Rhodococcus sp. UNC363MFTsu5.1. Lineage (NCBI taxonomy): Bacteria > Bacillati > Actinomycetota > Actinomycetes > Mycobacteriales > Nocardiaceae > Rhodococcus > Rhodococcus sp. UNC363MFTsu5.1. The sequence goes on along the minus strand of NZ_JMLO01000032.1, from coordinate 66,070 downwards.
GCGGGCTGAGTCCGTCGCCGCGAGGGCGGCCATCGACCGCGCCGACCGCGCCGCGCTGGCGGCGTACCCGCAGCAGCTGCGGGACGAGGTCGCGGCGCTCACCGCGAGGGTGGACGCGGCGGCGGACGCGCGCCTGGCCGACCTCAGCGCGCAGGTGCTCGGCGCGGCGCTGCCCGACGAGAACCGGACGCCGACGGTGCCGTCGACGGAGCCGCCGGCGCCGCGGCACCGCGGGCTCGAGGACCGGGTGATGATCGTGTTCGGGGCATCAGCCGGGCTGGGTCTCGGCCGGATGGTGATGGCTCCGCTGTCGACCGTGCCCGCGCTCGACCTGGCCAGCATCCCGGTGACCCTGCTGCTCGGCGGCGGCGCCGCCTGGTGGCTGGCCCGGGCCCGCGGACACCTCGCCGATCGTGCGCACCTCCGTCAGTGGGCCGTGGAGACGCTGGCGACGGTGCGGTCGGCACTGGAACAGCGAGTGCTCGGCCGGCTGGTGGACACCGAAGCTCGGTGTGCCGAGGCGGTGCTGGCGACCCATCGGGAGCGGATGCGCGAGTCCGAGGACCGGCTGGCCGCGCTCGACCGGGAACTCCGCGAGCGTGCGGGCAGCCGGGCGGGAAAGCTGGCCGCCTGCGACCGTGATCTCGCCGTGCTCGAGGCCCACGCGAGGAGTCACCGTTCGGTAACGGTGGAACCGACCGCACCGGTGCTGCGTCCAACCACGTAGCGACCAGTCCAGCCAACGGAAGGAGTCGTGGTGACGATGCACGACGACATGCTGCTGCTCGGCACGCTCGGCACCGCCCAGCATCCGATGGGCCCCGACGCCGGTGAGGTGGAGCTGCACGCCCCCACCGCGGACCTCGACGGCGACGGGCTCCTCGACACCAGGACCTACGCCACCGGCGGAACCCTGTACGTGGCCTCTGACCTGGACGAAGACGGGTCCGCCGATCACATCACCGCCATCGGGAGCGAGGGTGGTTACGAGTCCTGGCAGGCCCACCGCGGGGCCGACGGCGAGGTTCGCTGGGCCAGGACCGACCACGGCAGCCTGTAGGTCGCCGGGTTCGGGAGGGGCGTGGATTCGCCGCCGGGATGGAGCGGCTCACGAGGGGGCCGGCCTGTGCCGTGGGCGATTTTTCGCAATCGCCTGTGGGGTTGGACACTTGTCCGTATAAAGGTCACGGTGCGATGACTCGCCACCCTTGAAAAATCCGGCGCCCGTTGGCTGCGACAGTCCGGCACTACGTGGTTTGGCGCTGTACCTGATCGAATGGAGCTCTCCACATGTCTCACACCCCGATGCGTCGCGTTGCGGCCGTGGCCGCGTCCGCTGCCCTCGTTGCGACCGGCCTGGCCGTCGGCCTCGGTGCCGGCACCGCCAGTGCCGCCGAGTGCTCGCAGACGAGCCACGCCACCAAGCAGGACATCTCCACCGTTGGCGTCACCCACACCTACGACAAGACGGTCTCGGCGGCCGCCGCCTCCGGCGGCACGCTGATCACCTACAAGACGGTCGTCGGCACCACCGGTATCGGCAACCCGTACCTCTGGTCCGTCACCGACTACCCGCCGGCCGGCTTCGGCGCGCCGGTCTCGGCGACCGTGCGGGCGTACCACGTGGGCATCCCCACCGGCCAGCAGACCGAGGCCGTCACGCCCGAGCCCAACGGTGCCGGCTACAAGGTGAGCAGCACCGGTTGGTTCATCAACGCGGGTAACCCGGTCACGGTCGAGATGACCTACAAGGTTCCGAACAACGTCCCGGTCGGCGGCGCGGTCACCAGCGGCGGCATCGGAACCACGGGCACCGTTGGCGTCGGCACGAGCCTCCCCAACCTGACCGCGTGCTTCACCGGTCGCATCGCGAACCCGGGCGAGGCCGTCACCGGCAGCCTGGACATCGGCGGCCTCGGCTCCAACGACGGCCAGCTCAGCTCCACCGGCTCGGTCAGCGAGGTCCTCGGCGACACCATCACCCGGGTGCTCCAGAACGGCAGCTAGTCCTTTCTGAACAGATAGACCACGAACACCTCCGGAGATGACGGGAGGGGACCGTCGGGGACCCCTCCGAGGACGAGCAAGAGGTCCTCAGTCACCTCCGGGGGTGTTCGTCTGTCTCCGGCCGTCTCAGGCCCGCGCGCGACGTTGTCCACGGCTCCTCCGCCCTGCGCACCCCGCCGAAGGGAACGCGCACGCGTTGCGCGCCGAGAAGGGGTGCGACGCCGTCACGCGGTGTGCGCCGCCGACCTGGGGTGCGGCCGAGAACGCCCCGCAAGAGATCACTGAATCGGTCTTGTGACTCATCGGACAAGACCCGATTCCCTACGAGGGGACACTCGGCGTTAACCTCGTACCAGGACACCCGGCGCCCGTGTCCTCCGTTTGCCGTTTGCGTTCGCACGCATGCGTCGACGGAGCAGCGGGATGCGCCCCGCCGAGAGGGGAAAACCGACTACATCGTCGATTGCATTCGTGCAGCTGACGGTGGTTGGACGGTTCCGGCACACCCAGGAGAGTTTGATGACCTCAGCGACCATTCCCGGTCTGAACGGAACTGACGGCACCGCACCCACCTCGCACAGCGAGCTGCTCGCCTGGGTGCAAGAGGTTGCCGAGCTCACCCAGCCCGACCGCGTCGTGTTCGCCGACGGCTCCGACGAGGAGTGGGAGCGGCTCACCGACAAGCTGGTCGAGGCGGGCACCTTCACGCGGCTGAACGCCGAGAAGAAGCCGAACTCGTTCCTCGGCAACTCGGATCCCTCCGATGTGGCCCGCGTCGAGTCGCGGACCTACATCTGCTCGCGCGAGGAGATCGACGCCGGCCCCACCAACAACTGGATGGACCCGGTCGAGATGCGGTCGTTGATGACCGACCTCTACCGCGGCAGCATGCGTGGACGCACCATGTACGTGGTGCCCTTCTGCATGGGCCCGCTCGGCGCCGAGGACCCGAAGCTGGGCGTGGAGATCACCGACTCCGAGTACGTCGTCGTCTCGATGCGCATCATGACCCGGATGGGCCAGGCCGCGCTCGACAAGCTGGGCTCCGACAAGCCGTTCGTGAAGGCGCTGCACTCCGTCGGCGCGCCGCTCGCCGACGGCCAGGCCGACGTGCCGTGGCCCTGCAACGACACCAAGTACATCACCCACTTCCCCGAGGACCGCGAGATCTGGAGCTACGGCTCCGGCTACGGCGGCAACGCGCTGCTCGGAAAGAAGTGCTACTCGCTGCGCATCGCGTCGGCCATGGCCCACGACGAGGGCTGGCTGGCCGAGCACATGCTGATCCTCAAGCTGATCTCGCCCGAGGACAAGGCGTACTACGTCGCGGCGGCCTTCCCGTCCGCGTGCGGCAAGACCAACCTCGCGATGATCCAGCCGACCATCCCCGGTTGGCGCGCCGAGACCCTCGGCGACGACATCGCGTGGATGCGCTTCGGTGAGGACGGCCGCCTGTACGCCGTCAACCCGGAGTTCGGCTTCTTCGGCGTCGCGCCCGGCACCAACTACGGCTCGAACCCCAACGCGATGAAGACGCTCGAGGCCGGCAACTCGCTGTACACCAACGTGGGGCTGACCGACGACGGCGACGTCTGGTGGGAGGGCCTCGAGGGCGAGCCGCAGCACCTGATCGACTGGAAGGGCAACGACTGGACCCCCGAGTCCGGCGAGAAGGCCGCCCACCCGAACTCGCGCTACTGCACCCCGATGTCGCAGTGCCCGATCCTGGCCCCCGAGTGGGACGACCCGCAGGGCGTGCCGATCTCGGCGATCCTGTTCGGCGGTCGCCGCAAGACCACCGTCCCGCTGGTCAGCGAGTCCTTCGACTGGCAGCACGGCACCTTCCTCGGCGCGACGCTCTCGTCCGAGCAGACCGCCGCGGCCGAGGGTGCGGTCGGCACCGTCCGCCGCGACCCGATGGCGATGATCCCGTTCATCGGATACAACGCCGGTGACTACCTGAACCACTGGATCACCCTCGGCAAGAACGCCGACTCGGAGAAGCTGCCGAAGATCTTCTACGTCAACTGGTTCCGTCGCGGCGATGACGGCCGGTTCCTGTGGCCCGGGTTCGGCGAGAACTCCCGCGTGCTCAAGTGGATCATCGACCGCATCGAGCACAAGGCGGGCGCGCAGGCGACCCCGATCGGCTACGTGCCGACCGCGGCCGACCTCGAGCTCACCGGGCTCGACGTGGTGGCCGCCGATGTCGACGAGGCGCTGGCCGTGAACGTCGACGAGTGGCAGCAGGAGATCCCGCTCATCGAGGAGTGGTTCGAGTTCCTCGGCGAGAAGGTGCCCTCCGGCATCCGCGACGAGTTCGAGGCGCTCAAGCAGCGTCTGGGCTAGTCCGACCCGCTTCAGTTCCCCCGATGCCACATCGGTTCACCTCGTGTGAACCGGTGTGGCATCGGGTCGTTCACGGGGTGGGGACGGCGAGGTCGGGGTGGCGGTCCGCCAGCGCGAGAATCACGTCCTGCCGCTCGATGCGTGCGCGGTCGGCGGCGGAGAGCGACTGCAGGTCGGCCGTGGTCGCGACGAGTCGCAGGTCTCGTTCCTCGATGGCACCCTCGAGCAGGTTCCTGGCGAAACGGCCGTTGCCCTCGCGGTCGATCAGGGTGCGCGTGCGACCGTCCGGGGTGGCCTCGGTGGTGGTGCACATGTGCTCGACCACCCGCGCGATCTCGTTCGATGCCTCGTCTGAGATCGTTGCCGCGTACTTGGTGCGGGCCATGACCCCGGCGATCTCGGCGAGTTCCGACGGCGTGTACGAGGGGAACCGGATCTGCTTCGAGAACCGGCTTCGGAGGCCGGCGTTGCGCTCGAGGAAGGCGTCCATCGCGTCCTCGTAGCCGGCCACGATCACAACCAACCGGTCGCGGTGGTTCTCCATCGTCGCGAGCAGGGCGTTGATGACCTTCGTGCCATTGGCGTCACCACCGATGATCCCGTCGTGGTACAGCGAGTACGCCTCGTCGATGAACAGCACCCCGTCGAGGGCACGGTCGAAGATCTCTCGCGAGCGCTGTTCGGGCGTTCCGTACCCGGGAGCGAAGAAGTCGCTCGGGGCCACCTCGACGACATTGTCCGTTTCGAGGAGGCCGAGGCCGTGGTACATCTTGCCCAGAATTCTCGCGACCTCGGTCTTGCCGACGCCGGGCGGTCCGGTGAAGACCAGGTGTCGAGACCGGGGAGCGGATGAGTCAGCCTCTCCTGAGGATCGGGCCAACAGGGTTGCCGCGGTGAGCTTTTCCACCTCGCGTTTGACAGATCCGAGTCCGATCATCGCCTCGAGCATGCGGCGCGACTCGGCGAGCGTGGCCTCGCCGCGCTCTCGCCGCTCTGCCTCCTGTCGATCCTCCTCCGGCGGCGCGGATGCCGGGTCCCATGGGTCGAGGCGGCGGGCGATCTGCTCGGCGCTGGTCCGGTTGAGCCGGAATCCCGTGTCGCCCATGGCGCGAGCGTTCTCGGCGAAGCCCGGCTCTGATGCGTACACCCGCTCGAACAGTGCCCGCGCGGTGGTCTCGTCGTCCCGGTCACGGGCGATCAGGCCCCGCATGAACTGGGCGTGCCGCGCGAGTGCGGCGATCGGGCCCGCGTCCACCAGGCGCAGTCGTCGGTCCGCCTCGTCCAACAGGCCCAGGTGTGCGCAGGCGCGGCCGACCATCGAGTTGGCCCCTGCCCGGAGGAAGTCGTCGGTCCAACGCTCGGACTCGGCCAATGCCCCGAGCAGGTCCGGCCAGCGCTGGGTGTGCAGGTACAACACCGCACGGACATAGTCGGCGACTGGCAGGTCGCGGCCGGCAGGCAGGCTGTCGAGGATGCCGAGGGCTGTTGTGTACTGCCTGGACCCGATCATGTTCGCCGCGGAAGCGACCCAGATCTGGTTTCCGTCCGAGAGTGGGTAACTGACGTGGTAGCCGGTTTCGAAGCGCGCGGACAGGGTGCCGGGCCGCAAGCCGATCCGGGTCTGCTCGCGGCCAAGGCTGATCCGGGCCGTGCGATAGAGGTTGATGATCACCCGTGAGTCGACCAGACCGGTGGCGGCGAGGCCCAGCCAGGCATCGCACATGTCGGGGTCGAGTTCGAGTGCCTGCTGAAACTGCGATCGCGCTCGGTCGAGATCGATCGCTCCCCGGCGGCCGTTGACCGTGAATCCAAGTGACAACAGGCCTGCGTCGAATAGATTGCGCGCACGCGACTGCTCGAACACGACTTCCCCCCAGAAGATCAGCACCCGACGGTGCAACGAGATGCGCATCGGATGCTACAGCGGCCTTGCGCCGAGCCTCAGTTGTGCAGGCTGGGCTCGTCCTCGTTCGACAGCGTGAGCACGGCCTTGACGATGTGTCGGTGCGCCTCGAGCTGTGCCTCCAGATCGCGCAGGATGGCGGCCACGGTGTGCTCGGCCAGATCGCCCACCAGGTCGACGCCCGCGACCAGGTACACCTGTCGGGGGCCCAGGTACTCCATCCGAAGGAACGTCACCCGGCTCACCTGGGGCAGCGACAACAGGGTTTCGAGACCCGCGCCGCGCAGCTGCGGTGACGCCTCCTCGCCGACCAGGAACCGCCGGTTGCGGTCGATGAGGATCAGCGCGATCACGCCGAGCAGCACTCCGACCGCGATGGAGCCGATGGCGTCCGGGATCGGGGACCCGGTCAGCTGGTGTGCCAGCACGCCCGCGAACGCGATCACCAGACCGATCAGCGCGGCGGCATCCTCCGCGAACACGGCGCGGACCGTCGGGTCGGACGTCTTGAGCGCGTGCTCGAGCAGATCCCGGTCGGCGTCGGAGGCCTCCGTGCGCAGCTGCCGGAATGCCTGCCGGAACGAGATCGCCTCCAGCACGAACGAGATCCCGAGCACCGCGTAGGCGACCCCGAAGTCGCTGGCCGGTTCCGGATTGAACAGTTCCTGGACGCCGTGGGTGATCGAGACGCCCGCGCCGAGGGCGAACAGGCCGAGTGCCGCGAACATCGACCAGATGTAGGCCTCGCGACCGAACCCGAGTGGGTGCGCCGTGTCGGCCGGGTGCCGGGACCGCCTGTTGGCGATCAGCAGTAGTACCTCGTTCCCGGTGTCCGCCCAGGAATGGGTCGCCTCGGCAACCATGGAGGCGGACCCCGTCAGCGCGGCGGCGACCGACTTCGCCACCGCGATAGCAAGATTCGCGCCGAACGCCAGGAGCACGGTGAGGGTGCTCTCGTCGCCGGCATTCGGGTTTTGCGCCGGACCGGAGTCTGGCTGTGTCTCGGACTGGCTCACTCCCGAACAATAGGCGTCGCGCCCGAGCTGTGTGAATTGTCCAACCGTTCAGCCGATCGTCCACGCGAGACCCCCCGGACGACTTACCCTTTCGGTTTGTCAGTGTTCATGTGGACATTCGTTCAGTTGAGAGGGTCGAATATGCAGGCAGCAACCCGGGGCGGTCTCAAGCGTCTCGCCGGCGGTGCGGCGATCGCCGTCGCCACCGTCGCCACCGTCACGATGACCATGCCGGCCACGGCATCCGCGGCGACGGTTCTGCCGCCCGAGGTCAACGCTTCGTCGTCGGGCAACAGCATCACCATGTCCATCAAGAACCCGAACCCGTTGTGGACTCTGACCGGATGCCAGGCCTTCGTGGTCAACGCGGCGGACGTGCCCGCGGTGGTCGCCAACCCGACCAAGCTCCTCGACCCGGGCGTGGTCGTGTACCCGAACGTGTCGAACCCGCTGACGCTGTTCGGCGCGCTGCCCGGCCAGACCGTCAACAGCACCACCCAGGACATCCCCACCGGGCTGTACGGCGTCGTCGGTGGCTGCGTGGCCCTCCTCGACCTGATGCACCCCGTCATCGACGAGCCTCAGGTCATGCAGGTGGGCCTCCTGCCCGGCGGCAGCTCCGACGGCAGCTCCGCCCTCTCGTTCGGCAGCTAGCCGACAACAGGCGAACGGCCCCGCGAACCGAATGGTTCGCGGGGCCGTTCTGCGTCACCTGTCGTCGATCAGGCGCCGTAGCCGGGGGGCATCAGCACCGACTTGAGCTCGCAGTACTCGTCGAGGCCCTCGGGTCCGTTCTCACGGCCGATGCCGGAGTTCTTGTAGCCGCCGAACGGCGAGCCGGGATCGAAGGCGTACCAGTTGATCCCGAAGGTGCCGGTGCGGATCTGCTTGGCGACCTCGAGGCCCTTCTCGATGTCGGTGGTGTACACCGACCCGGCAAGGCCGTAGTCCGAGTCGTTGGCGATCTTGATCGCCTCGTCGATGGTGTCGTAGGGGATCACCGACAGGACCGGTCCGAAGATCTCCTCGCGCGCGATCGTCATGGAGTTGTCGACATCGGCGAAGATGGTCGGCTCGACGAAGTAGCCCTGCTCGAGGCCGGCGGGCACGCCGCCACCGAGGACGAGACGGGCGCCCTCCTCCTTGCCCTTCTCGATGTAGCCGAGCACCTTGTCGCGCTGCTTCGCGGTGATGATCGGGCCAAGCTGGGCGGCCGGGTCGTCGGGCATGCCCATCGGCATGAACCCGGCGAACTGCACCATGGACTCCAGGATCTCGTCGTAACGAGACCGCGGTGCCAGGATGCGGGTCTGGCCGACGCACGCCTGGCCGGAGTTCATCAGGCCCGACATGATCAGCATCGGCATGGTCGCCGGGACGTCCATGTCCTCGAGCAGGATCGCGGCGGACTTGCCGCCGAGCTCGAGCGAACAGCGCTTGAGGTTCTGCGCGGCGATCGCGCCGATCTTGCGGCCGACGGCGCTGCTGCCGGTGAAGGTGATCTTGTCGACGTCGGGGTGCGAGACCAGGTACTCGCCGGTCTCCGCGCCGCCGGGGACGATCGACAGCACGCCCTCGGGCAGGCCGGCCTCGGCGAAGATCTCCGCGACCAGGTTGGCGTTCATCGGGGTTTCCGGCGCGGGCTTGAGCACCATGGTGCAGCCGGAGATGATGGCGGGCGCCAGCTTGTTGACCAGCAGGAACAGCGGGACGTTCCAGGCGATGACGGCGGCGACGACACCGACCGGCTCGCGCATGACCTTGCAGAGGCCGAACGGTCCGGTGCGCTCCTCCTCCCAGGAGAACGTCTCGGCCAGCGCCGCGTAGCTGTTCAGCACGGCCAGCGTCGGGGTCTTCTGCATGAGTTCGACGCCTGCGCGCGGCGCGCCCATCTCGGACGTGATCAGCGTGCACAGCTCGTCGGAACGCTCCTCGATCAGCTTCGCCGCCTTGACGAGGATCTCGGCACGCTGCGCCGGGGTGGTCTGCGGCCAGGGGCCGGTCTCCAGTGCCGTGCGGGCGGCGGCGATCGCGGCGTCGATGTCGGCGGGGGCGGCGACCGGGACGCTGCCCGACCGCTCCTCGGTCGCGGGCGAGAACACCTCGAGGCGCTCGTCGGTGGCGGGCGCCACCCACTTTCCGCCGATGAAGAGCTTGTCGTAGTCAGTCATGAAATCTTCCTTGCTGGTGAGCGGGTTTCGGGTATCGGTGTCGGTGTTCGCTTGCCTGGGAACGATTACGGCGGCGGACCCTCCTCGGTGCACGGCGGCGTCACGGCAGCCGCGCCCAGTAGGTGCCGTCGAGCATGGACTCGAGCGTGCCGCGGTGCAGGATCATGTCGTCCGGGTCCTCCGGCTGTTGCGCCTGGCCGAAGGCGATCGCGCGGGACTGGATGCGGAACATGATGGTTGCGTGCCGCAGCGCCGCGTACAGGCTGTAGTAGTCGAAGTTCCGGCAGCGGTGCCCGGTGCGCTTCTCGTACTCCGCGATCATGTCGTCGCGGCGCATGAACGTCGGCAGTCCGGCCAGGCCGGCGACACCGGCGATGTCCTCGAAGAACCTGTGCAGGAAGTACATCCACGCCACGTCCATCTCGCGGGGGCCGAGCGCGGCCATCTCCCAGTCGAGTACCGCGACCGGCGTGAAGTCGCGGTACATGATGTTGCCGATCCGCGCGTCGCCCCAGCAGAGGACGGCGGGGGAGTCGTCGGCGGGCACGTTCGCCTCGAGCCAGTCGAGGCACTTCTCGATCAGCGGCGAGCGCGGTCCTGCGGCGGTCGCCCACTCGTAGTAGCCGCGCTGGCGGGCCAGGTGCGCCCGGAAGGACTCCTCGGCGCTCGGTCCCGCGTCGCGCAGGCGCAGGAAGCCGAAGTGCCGCTGCGGATCCTCGATCGCGTGCAGCCGGGCGAGCACCGCAACCGATTCGTCCTGCAGGGTCTGGCGCTGCTCGTCGGTGGCCTCCGAGACCCACGACCCGAAGTTGTAGGGCATCACATCGGGCGGGACGATGCCGTCGATGCGTTGCATCACGAAGAACGGTGCACCCAGCGCGGCGGGGTCGGATTCGGACCAGTACGCCGTCGGGACGGGGACGTCGGAGAGCTCGCCCACCGTCTTCATCACGTCGAACTGGGTCCCCATCGCGTAGCTGGGGAAGACCGGCATCGACTCGGCGGTCGGCTCGACCCGGGCGACCAGCTCGTGTGTCAGCCGGGCACCGGGCTCCGCGCCATCCGCGGACTCGGTCCAGGTCGCGTCGAACAGGATGGTCTCGCTGGAGATGCCGTTGGCGTCGGGCAGCCGGACGTCCGAGACCAGCGGGTCCGCGCCGTCGTGCAGGCGGCTGGTCAGCCAGTCCTGCAGCGCGAGCCGAAGGTCGTCGGGGTCGCGCTTGGAGTCGCTTGGCCGGGCGACCTCGGCCGCGTTGTCTGGGGCTGTTCCTGTGGTGCTCACGTGCCCTCGATCCGTCGTTCCCTGGCGGGAAACCGAAGTGTGGTGAGAAGCACACTAGAACACGTTACAGCCTCGTGGAGGGTAAACAAGTCCCAGTTTCGGTCGGGGCCGTAACGAAAATGGAAAACGCTAGCCGACCAGCGTCAATGCCCCCGCGCCGATCAGTGTCGCCCGTCCGCCGAGCGCCGCGGGCACGATCCGCAGCCCGCGTGTGAAGGAGAGCCCGGCGTGGCGTGCCGCGGCCTCGACCATGGGCTCCCACATCGGCGGGCCGGACTGCGCGAACCCGCCCCCGACCACAGCCAGATCCAGGTCCAGCAGGGCGGCCGCGGACGCGATCGCCACCCCGACCGCGGTCCCGGACCTGCGCAGCGCGGCCAGCGCGATCGCGTCGCCCGCCTGCGCTGACTCCGAGAGTTCGAGCCCGGTCGAGCCCGCCCAGCCCCGCGCGTTCGCCCACCGCACCGACGACGGTCCGCTCGCCACCGCCTCCAGGCAGCCGATGCCGCCGCACGCGCAGGCGATGTCCTCGGCTCCCGGCACCACCACGTGCCCGATGTGCCCGGCGTTCCCGGTGCGGCCGCCGACCGGCCTGCCGTCGAGCAGGACCCCGCCGCCGACCCCGGTGGAGACGATCATGCCCAGCATGTTGCCGGTCCCGCGGCCCGCGCCGAAACGGTGTTCGCCGAGCGCGGTGCAGGTCCCGTCCATCGCCATCCGCACCGGCACGCCGGGGAAGAGCTCGCGGACCGCGTCGACGATCGGGAAGTCGCGCCAGTCGGGGATGTTCAGCGGGCTGACCGTGCCCGCCTCGATGTCGACCGGCCCCGCGGAGGCGATCCCGACCCCGGTGACCGTGTGCCCGTCGGCGACCTCGCGCAGCAGCGTCGCGGCGGCGTCCCACACCCCGGTGGCCGGGGTCGGGCTGCGCTTCTCGGCGAGCAGTTCACCGTCGGGGGAGATCAGTCCAGCCGCGAGCTTGGTGCCGCCGATGTCGAGGGCGAGTCCGGTCATCCCGCGAGGGTATGCGGCTCCGCCGCCTGTGAGTACTTTTGGCCCACCTGGGGGCTAAAAGTACTCACAGGCGCGTCAGCGCCTACTTCTTGCGCAGCACCACGACGAGGTTGCTCACCAGCAGCTCACGCAGGCCGGGGAGGCGGACCATCCACCAGGCCCAGCGCGGGTGGTACCGCGGGAACGCCGCGAGCAGCTCACCGTCCGGAGTCGTGCGCGCCCAGCGCAATCCGTCGGCCGCCCCGACGTCGAAGAGCGAGACACCGAACCGGTTCTTGGGCTCGCGGCCGTTCTTGCGCGCGTAGCGGCGGGCCGCGTACTCGCCCCCGAACACGTGCCAGGGGCCGGTCTCGTGCCCGCCGAACGGCCCCCACCAGAGCGTGTACGAGAGCACCATCAGCCCGCCCGGCTTGGTGACCCGCAGCATCTCGTCGGCCATCGTCCACGGCTCCGGCACGTGTTCGGCGACGTTGGAGGAGAAGCAGATGTCGACGCTGTCGTCGCGGAACGGCAGTGCCATCCCGGATCCCCTGATCGCGCCGCCGACCGTCAGCCCTGCCGCGTGCATCTCGGTCGGGTCCGGTTCGACCGGGATGTAGCGCGCTCCGGCCCGGTGGAAGGCCTCCGCGAAGTAGCCGGGGCCACCGCCGACGTCGAGCACGGTCCGGCCGGTCAGGGCCTGCCCGGTCATCCCGGCGTACAGGTCCTCGATCAGCTCCAGCGAATCTCGTGCCAACGCGCCGTAGAAGAGGTCCGGGTCGTCCTGCTCGTGGCGGAAGTCGCTCAGCAGTCCGACGGACCGTCGGAGGGTGGCCCGGCGGGCGAAAATGCGGGTCACGGGAAGGGCGGTCACGGGTAGGAACCATAGCGGCCGCGTCGCGGCGCACGGATCGACGGATCACCGTAGCGGACACGATCGCGCTGCGCAGCGGTTATTGTGTCCTCTTGACCGCCACCGCGGCCGTAGCCATCCGAAACAGGAGTTGTGACCGTGCGCGAGGTTCTGCTGTTGTGCTGGCGTGACAGCGGGCACCCGCAGGGCGGCGGCAGCGAGCGGTACCTGGAGCAGGTCGGGGCCGGTCTGGCGGAACAGGGCATCAAGGTCACCCTGCGCACCGCCCGCTACCGGGGAGCGCCGCGCACCGACACCCTCGACGGCATCGCGATCAGTCGCGGCGGCGGACGGCTGACCGTCTACCCGCGGGCGCTGGCCGCCATCGCACTCGGTCGCCTCGGCATCGGCCCGCTCAAGGGCGTGCGACCGGACGCGGTGATCGACACCCAGAACGGCATCCCCTTCTTCGCGCGCGCGGTCGCGGGCGCCCCGGTCACGGTCCTCGTGCACCACTGCCACCGCGAGCAGTGGCCGGTGGCCGGACGGCTGATGGCGCGGGTCGGCTGGTGGGTGGAGTCCACCCTGTCGCCGCGGGTCCACCGCCGCAACCAATACCTGACGGTGTCGCTGCCCTCCGCGGAGGAGCTCACCGCGCTCGGCGTCGACCGCGAACGGATCGCGGTGGTGCGCAACGGCGCCGACTCGGTCCCGCCCGCCGTGCGGATCGGGTCCGACGACACCCGCACCGAACACCCCAGCGTGTGCGTGCTCTCGCGGCTGGTGCCGCACAAGCAGATCGAGGACGCCCTCTCCGCCGTCGCGACGCTGCGCCGCGGCACCCCCGACCTGCGCCTGGACGTGATCGGCGGCGGCTGGTGGGAGGAGAACCTCCGGGACCGCGCACTCGAGCTCGGCATCGCCGACGCGGTCACCTTCCACGGGCACGTCCCCGAGGAACGCAAGCACGAGCTGCTCTCCCGGGCCTGGGTGCACGTGATGCCCTCGCGCAAGGAGGGCTGGGGTCTCGCGGTGATCGAGGCGGCCCTGCACGGCGTCCCCACCGTCGGCTACCGCAGCTCGCGGGGCCTGACCGATTCGATCATCGACGGGGTCACCGGGTCACTGGTCGGCGGCGACGAGGTCGCGGACGGTGACGTCGCGGACCTGACCGAGGCGGTGGCATCCCTCCTCGCGGACGCCGAGCAGCGCGCCGAGCTCGGCGAGAAGGCCCGCGCGCGGGCCGCGGAGTTCTCCTGGGCGCAGACCGCGTCCGGCGTGCGCACCGTGCTGTCGGCCTCGGCCGCCGGGCGGCCCGTGTCAGGCCTGATCGGCGCGGCCCCGGCCGCGGTGGCCGCGGGCCCGGTGGGCCAGAAGTCCCAGCGCGCTGCCGGTTAGCAGCGCCGCCCACAGCAGGTGGGCCGCGACGGAGGCCGCGCGGAGCGCGGGGTCGGCGGCGGTCACCGCGACGGGCCCGGCCACCCGGTACAGCGACAACTCCTCGTCGGCGTACGCCTCGTCGAGCTGGTCGAGGGTCCGGCGCGACTGCGCGAGCGGGCCGGGCGTGCTGTGTTCGACCAGCACCCACCGCACCCCCAGCCGGGCCAGGCCCTCCGCGTCCCCGCCCGCGAGCAGCAGCCGTTCGACGTCGCGGGCCCTGCTGCCCTCGCCCTCGACGGTGCCGTCCGCGACGATCAGCTCGCCGGTCTGCAGGACGTCCACGGGCAGCATCCGCGGCGCCGGGTCGAGCACCGGGGTGTCGCCGCTGTAGGGGAACAGTCGGAACATCCCGGCGGGCAGCATCGCGACGTCGCCGCCCTCGTCGGCGACCAGCAGCTGCGAGGCGACGCGCTCCCATGACGCCGGATAGTGCACCGGCCGCAGCGCGCCGCCCACCCCCCAGGCCAGGTCGGGCAGCGCGAGCAGCACCGCGACGATCCCGACGGCGGCGGCGACCCCCGAACGATTCCGCCCTGCGGTCGGCGGGCGGCCGTCGGATTCGCGGCCGAGGGGGTGCCGGCCGAACACCCGACCACCGATCCGGGCCAGTGCCCCGGCCCCGGCCGCCGCGGCCAGCGCGTAGAACGGCGCCGCCAACGCCACCCACTTCTGGGCGTCGCGCAGCAGCCCGGCGCCGGGCACCCGGGTCGCCGCCCATTCGCCCGCGGTCAGGCCCCACCCGGTGGCGGCCAGCGCGGGCAGCAGGACCGCCGCGGCCGCGACCACGGCCAGCGCCGCGATCACCGGATTGCCGCGGCGGCGCCACAGCGCGGGCAGGCCGCACGCGACCACCGTCAGCAGCACCGCCGTCCCGGCGAGGGCGAAGATCCCGGTCCTGGTCGCCGGGACCGCGGTGGAGTTCCAGATCCCGCCGAGCCCGGCCAGGCTGCCGAGCGTCCCCAGCCCCGGCTCGGCGCGCGCGGCGAACGCCGCCACCCCCGCCGGGTCCGATCCCTGTGCCCCCGCGCCGGAGAGCGCCGTCGCGGTCAGCCACGGCGCCGACGCCGCCACGGCCAGCGCCGCGGCCACCGCCAGTCGCGACCACCGCGCGCCCGCGCCGCCCGGCAGGGCCAGCAGCACCGCGGCCAGCGCGGTGGCCAGCAGCGCGCCGGTCGGGGTGAGCCCGGCGGCGGCCAGCGTCAGCCCGAGCGGGCACCACGACCGAGGCGACCACGGGGTGGCCGACCGACGCAGGCGCAGCGCGGCAAGCACCGTCCACGGCAACGCCGCGTACCCGGTCAGCAGGCTCCAGTGCCCCTGCAACAGCCGCTCGGCCACGTACGGGTTCCACAGCAGCACCGTCGAGGCCAGCAGCTGCGGACCGAGCCCGGCCGTCGGTAGCAGCGCGGCGACCATGCGGGCCGCACCCCACCCCGCGAGCCACAGCGCCGACAGCAGGATCGCCTTCACCACCAGGCCGCCGTCGATGACCGACGTCAGCGCGGCGATCGCGGCATCCTGCGGGACCGCGCGTGCGGCGGCGTCGGTCAGTCCGAGCGCCGAGTCGGTCAGATACGAGCGAGGGGTGCTCACCGCGTCGCGCAGCAACAGGTATCCCGGGCCGAGCAGCGGGCCGAGGACGATCGCCGCGAGCGCCAGCGAATACAGCGCGGGAACGGCCCGGGTGAGCCCCGCGGGCCGCGCGATCATGGTCCGAACGATAACGGGTGCGATCATGGGCGGATGACACCTCGCCCCGCCGCCACCTCCGCGGTGGCCGGGATGACGATGGTGACGGTCGGCTCGATGACCGCGAACCTGGCCTCGTACGTGCTGGCGCTGGTCGCCAGCCGGTGGCTGGGGCCGGCCGGCTACAGCGAGTTCGCGAGCCTGCTGGCCGCCCAGTTGGTCCTCGCGGTGCCCGCGCTGGCCCTGCAGACGGTGGTCGCCCGCGAGGTGGTCCTCGGCGAGGGAGACGCCGCGCTGCGCGGTCTCGGCCGTAGGTGCGCGGTGATCGTCGCGGTGATCGCGGCGGCGCTCGTGGTCCCGGTGGCTGCGGTGCTGGACACCGGGGTCGGGGCGACGGCCGCCGCGCTGCTGACCGCGCCGCTGCTGGTGCTGCTGGCCACCGAACAGGGACTCCTGCAGGGACGCGGCCGGTTCGGTGAGCTGAGCGTGATCCTGGCCGCCACGGGCATCGCGAAGGTCGTGCCCGCGGTCGCGGTCCTTGCGGTCGGTGGCGGGGCGGGCGCGGCGCTGACGGTGGCGGCGATCGGGACGGGCTCGGTGGCCGCGGGCGCCCGGCTGCTGGTCGGCCGCGGGGGCGTGGCCGCAGGTGCCGAGCGAGCGGTTCCGGTTGGGGTCGCCGCGGTGCTGCGCGCCTCGCAGGTCCAGCTGGCGCTGATCGCGCTGTCGTCGGCGGACCTGCTGCTGACCCGGGTGGTGCTCGACGAGTCGCAGGCCGGGCAGTACGCGCTCGGCGCGGTGGCGACGAAGGCGGCATTCTGGCTGCCCGCCGCGGTCGGCGTGGTGCTGTACCCGCGGATGGCCAGCCCGACGCACTCGGGGCGCGCGGTGCGCTCGGCGCTCGGCGTGCTGGTGGGGCTCGGCGCCGTCACGGTCGCGGGCGTCGCGCTCGTCGCGCCGCTTGCGCCGCTGCTGGTCGGGCAGGACTACGCGCCGGTGCAGGGTCTGCTGTGGTTGTTCGCGCTCGACGGGGCATGCCTGGCGGTGCTGCAGGGGGCACTGTTGTCGGCGATCGCCCGCGAGCGCACCCGGCTGGCGCTGGCCGCGTGGGTGGCGCTGGCGATCGAGGTCGCCCTGATCCTGGCCTTCGCCTCGACGATCCGGCAGTTGATCACGATCGCGGTGATCACGGCCGCGCTCGCGGCGGCGGTGGTGAGCATCGCGGCCCTCCGCGGCGCCGAGGGCGTCGCGGCGCCCTAGAACCGCACCCCGACCGCGGCCAGACGCCGACGCAGGCGCACCAGGTGACTGCCCGGCCAGTACAGCTGGCCGCAGGAACGGCAGCGGCTGAACTCGTGCTGATCGCGGGCCACGCTGTCCGGCACCAGCCCCGCCGCGACCCGCCTCGGTACCGGGGCGACGGGTCCGTTGCAGCGGGCGCACCGGGTCAGCGGTGCGATCCGCGAATCGAGCTGGAACCGGTCCAGCACCTCGCGGAGCTGCCGCCGCGGATCGGTCTCGTGCAGGAAGGCGCCGCGTCGCAGGGCCGCGCGTTTGAGCAGGCCGATGTCGCGGGTCAGCACCGTCCGGTGCTCGCCGAGGGAGAGCGCGAGCAACTCGTCGTCCGCGAAGTCGTTGCGGTACAGGCAGTCGAAGCCGAGCAGTCGAAGGTAGGACGCGAGCCGGCCCAGGTGCACGTCGGCCGCGAACCGCGGCTCCCGCAGCGGCAGCGGGCGCAGCCGGGTGAGGCCGTCCAGGTCGAATCGCTCGAACACGGGGTAGACCGCGACCCGTTCGCCGCCGCGCAGCCGGTGCCCGAAACCGACGGAGCCGCCGTCGACCAGGATCAGGTCGACCTCGGTGTGCGGCACCCCGAGCGACTCGATCCGGTCCTTCACCGTCGGGGTGCCGTCGAAGTCGTGCGGGACGTCGCGCTTGCGCAGCGCGGGCGGCAGGAAGTCGTTCAGCTCCTCGTAGAAGCGGAACTCGCAGCGGTGACGGGTCTGGCTCATGGGCGCGCTCTCGACTACGCCCAACCTACGCCGGCCAACGCGAAGGGCCCGCACTCGAGATGAGTGCGGGCCCTTCGCGTTGCGATGCGTGCCTACAGGCGGGTGGTCGGCGGTTCCTGGTCGCGGGTGTCGACGGCCGGGAACTCCTCCGTCTTGTCCGAGGTCCAGTCGTGACGCGGGAACTGCTCGGTCTCCGCGTTGCCGGAGTCGTAGGGCTCGTTGGCGGAGCCACTCGGGGCGGTGCCCGTGCCGTTCGCGGCGGCAGGGGTCTTCGGTCCGCTGCCTCCACGGACGCCGAGGAAGATGCCGGCGATCAGGGAGATCAGGCCGAGGATGCCGAGGATGATCGGAACCGTGCGGCCGAACATCGACAGCTTGTCCGCGCCGTCCTTGGCCTGGCCGATCTGGTACTCGATGGTGTCCTCGTTGAACGGCAGCGTGGCCTTGAGGACGGTCACCTCGGGCTTGTCGGCCGTACGGGCGTAGTACTGGTACAGCTTCTCCTGGCCCTTGACGACGACGCCGGTGATCGGGTCGACCCAGGTGTCGCGCTCGTTGGCGTACCAGCGGGTCATGGTGACCGGCGCGTCGCCGCCCTCGACGCCCCAGGTGGCGGCGGGCAGGGTCAGCTTGTTCGTCGGCGAGGCGACCACCTTGGACAGGTCGACGGGGCCGACCTTCTGGTTGTAGTGGTACACCTTCATGCCGTTGATCTCCGTCTCCTCGACGAAGTCGATGTCCTTGGTGGCGCGGGCATTGATGTCGAAGTACGGGTACGCCTGCTGCTCGGCGTCGAAGGGCCACTTGTACTGCAGGCCGGTGTGCTCGACCTCTTCGGCCGGCTTGTCGGACTGGGTCTGGATCGACCCGATCGGGTCCTGGATCGGCATGGAGCTGACCCGGTCAACGGTGACGGTGTCGACGGTCGCGGTCAGCAGACCGGTGTCACCCTGCTTGTCGGTGCGACGCAGCGTCTGGCCGGCCTGGACGGTGATCTTCTCGGCGTCGGACGGGTCGACGACGGTGACGTAACGCTGGGCGACCAGCGGCACGTTGTTGTTGACGACGGCCTTGCCGGCGGTGAGCGACTTCGAGTCGAGGACCTCGCCGACGCCCTCGGCCACCGTGGTGACCTCGAGGTCGAGCGGCGTCTTCTTCAGCTTGTCGACCGTGTACGTCGGGATGAGGACAGCGGCAGCCAATAGGAAAGCGCCGAGCCCCACCAGGATGCAGGCAAGTGTCCTGCTCGGCCCTGAGCGTCCCGCCATGCTGAATCTCCTTCGTCAATCATTGTCAGCCCGAGTGCTGCCATGGGCGGCACCGATCGCAGAGCGTCCGGGTTGCGACACTCAGTGAGCCAGACAGTAACAGTGTCCAGTGTCCGATTGCGCTGGCACGCCGTATTTCCGTGTCCCGGCACCCGGGTGTCCTCGTCCGACACGCCGGGCTGGGGCACACTGGTCCGCAAATGAGTACCGAGGCTTCCCACCCGCAGCAGGTCGTGTCCGCACCGCGCGGGTTCATCCCCGCGTTGGAGGGCATGCGGGGATTCGCCGCGCTCGGAGTCCTGGTCACCCACGTCGCCTTTCAGACCGGCGCGACCGGCGATCCGGTGCTCGGTCGTATCTGGGGTCGCTTCGACATGGCGGTGGCGTTGTTCTTCGCGCTGTCCGGGTTCCTGCTGTGGCGCCCGCACGCTGCGGTGGCCCGCGGACTGGGCACGGCGCCTGCGACCGGGCGCTATCTGTTGCACCGCGCCGCCCGCATCCTGCCCGCCTACTGGGTGGCGGTCGTGCTGATCCTGCTGTTCCTGCCGGAGGCGGGCGGCGGGCTGCAGGTGTGGCTGGCGAACCTGGGTCTGGTCCAGGTGTTCGTGCCGCTCACCCTGACCGGCGGCCTGACCCAGATGTGGAGCCTGTCGGTGGAGGTGGCCTTCTATGTGCTGCTCCCGCTGATCGCGCTCGTGTTCGTCCGACTGCGCGGGGCGAGTGCCCGCCTGCGGATCCCGGTGCTCCTCGCCGCGGCCGCGGCGAGTCTCGGCTGGGTCTTCGTGCCGGTGCCGACGCCGGACGCCATCCACTCCGACAACTGGTTGCCCGGGTACCTGCCGTGGTTCGCGGCAGGCATGGTGCTGGCCGAGCTCGCGCTGCTGGTCGACAGCCCGGCGCACCGGCTGGCGCGCAGGCGCGGGTGGATGGCGGTGATCGCGGTGGTCGCGTTCGCGCTCTCGTGCACGGATCTCGCTGGGCCGGAAGGGCTCACGCGCGCGGAACCGTGGCAGTACTCGGTGAAGATCGCGCTCGGCGCGGTGCTCGCGTTCGCGCTGCTGGCGCCGTTGGTGCTCGGCGACACCGTGCGGCACCGGATCCTGGCGAGCCCGTTCGCGCTCGCGGTCGGGCGCTGGTCCTATGGGGTCTTCATCTGGCACCTCGCGGTGCTGTCGATCATCTTCCCGGTGTTCGGCATCGTGCCCTTCAGCGGGAGTTTCGTCTTCGTGCTCGTGGTGACGATCTGCCTCAGCCTGGCCGTCGCCTCCGCGAGCTACGCGCTGGTCGAGGAGCCGGTCCGCCTCGCGGTGAAGAACTGGGAGAGCCGCCGCAACGCGCGGGAGGCGCGGGGCGAGGCGGCAAGCGGCAACGCGGCCAGCCCCACCGCGACCACCGCGATCAGCGCAGGGAGCTGAACGAGCACCGAGTGGCCGACGTAGCCGTCGATGGCCCGCCACGGCCCGGTGGACAGCAGTGCGGCGCTGAGCATGGCGCCGAGCCCGGCCGTTCCGACCAGGACGCGAGCGGCACTCGCGGGCCCGCGCCGGATGCGAAGGGCCAGTGCCGGCCCGGTCACCAGCGCCGCGACGATCGTGCCCGGCAGCCCCGCGATCACCGTCGCGAGCGCGAGCAGCCCGAGGTAGCCGACGGTGACGGCGTGCCAGGTCCGCGGCGCCGGGCCGGGAACCACCCGTCGGCGGGCGGGCAGCACCGCCAGCAGCAGCAGCGGTATCAGCAGCAGCAGGCCGCCGAAGATGCCCAGCCGGTACCAGCGGTCGGTCGGGAACTCCAGGACGACGGTGCCGTCGGTGCCCGCGGGCACGATCCAGCCCTGCTGCCAGCCGTTGACGACGACCGGCGTCAGCTCGGCGCCGTCCGGTGCGGTCGCGATCCAGCCGATGTTGTGGGACTCCGGCACCACCAGCAGCCGGTCGCCGTCGGGGGCGGTCACGTGCAGGGACCGCTCGTTGGGGGTCCACCCGTCGGTGGGCACGCGGACGGCGTCCTGCGCCCCCGGTGCGGCGGGGGTTCCGCCCGCGGGGGCGGCGACGAGCTGCAGTCCGTCGACGAAGAAGGCGGCGCCTGGCGCGACGGTGACGTCCTGACGTCCGGCGGACAGCGAGATCGCGGCGCTCGCGCGGGCATCGGGATCGACTGCGGTGCTCTCGGTTTCGTCGGTGTCGTCCGCGCACACGGTCGCGGGTACAGGTGCGCCGGACCGTAGCTGCCCAACGGTCGCGGTGACGGAGGCGCGCAGCGTCCGTCCGGCGAGCGAGAGCGTCGGCCCGTCCGCGCAGCCGACGGTGACGGTCCGGTCGGTGGGCTGCTCCTCCACCCCGGTGCCCGCCACCACCAGGTCGGTTCCGTCCTCGGTGGTGGTGAGGACGCCGATCTCCGCGAGCCCGGCCGGCTGCACCTTCGCGAAGCCGAGGGCGGTCTGGTCGAGAACGTCCTCCCAGTCGACCAGGCTGAGCACGATGCGGTCGGTGACGGCAGGCTCGAGGCGGATCGGTTCGTCGTCGCTCAGTTCCCGGACCTGGGGACCGGTGCCGAGGTCGACGGCGACGGTGGTCGGCGCGGCGGGAAGGGCGCCGAGGCTCGGTGTCAGGTCCAGCCCCGTGACCAGCGTCGGCTCCGGAAGGCGAACCGTCAGAGTCGGTTTCGCGTCCTTGCCGCTGGTGGTGTCCTCGGATGCGGTCCACGCGGTACGCAGGTCGCCGTCGGTGGCGGCGAAGGCCGAGCCGCGCAGGTCGCCGACCGCGGCCTGCCCGACGGCCTGTGCACGGCCGGGCTCGGCGAGCAGCGCGTCGAGCGCAGGGCCCTGCCGGGAGCGGACGATCAGCTGCGGTGTCACCGCGGTGGCGGCCGGCACGGACAGGGTTCGCTGGAAGGTGCCCGGCTCCTCCGGGGCGAGGCCGAGTCCCCGGCTGCACCGCACCCGGTCCGGGGCGTCGACGCACCCGGTCCGGCCGGGCAGTTCCTGGCCGAGGTCCCAGCCCTCGACGGCCGCGCCGGTCGGGGTCGGCGGCAGCACGGTACGGAACGCGATCGGCACCGCCACCGGGGCGTCGCGATCGGAGTAGTCCTCGACGGAGATCTCGCTGACCCCGAACTGCGTGCCGACCGAGCCGTCCTCGGTCTTGGTCGCGGTGACCTTGAGCCAGTCCGTCTTGCCGGGGGGGAGTGACACCGTGATCACCTCACCCGGCTTGCCGACGCGGACGGCGGTGCTGCCGTTGGGGGTGGTCACCTCGAGCTGCTTCACCGGCACGCCGAGCGCGCCCGGGCTGGTGCGCAGCTTCAGCAGCCCGCTGGTCACGGGCGCGTCGAAGTCCAGTCGGATCCACTGTCCGAGAGCGCTTTCCAGGCCGTTGCTGAACCAGCCGGTCGCCGGGTCGCCGTCCACGGTGGCCGCGGGCCCGTTGCCGGGCGCGGTGCCGCCGAGCTGGGTGGCGTCGGCGGCCGAGCTGGAGACCGTGATCCGCGCACCGTCCCATTCGCCCGTGACCAGCGGGGCTCCCGGCACCGGGTAGTCCGGCACCAGGTTGTGGGTGCGCCGCGGGTCGTCGGGGGTGCGTAGCGCCGAGCTGTGGTTGTCGACCTGGCCGTAGTCGGTCTCGCGATCGGTCGGGGTGTCCGTCACGACCACCGAGTCCACCGGCAGCCCGGCTCGCTCTGCGTCGGCGGCAAGCAGCACGGGGCCGGCAGGTAGGTCGAGCTCGGTGTCGCCGAGGCCGCGCCGGGCGGCCAAGCGCTGCAACGATTCCGGTCCGCCCTGCACCCGCGGCGCCGCGTCCAGGTCCACGGTGAACGGCCCGGAGTCGACGGCGCCGGGTCGGCTCGGGTGGTTGACCCGGTAGATCTCGATTGCCGGGTACCGGGGCCGCAGGTCGCTGTCGGTGACCAGTCCCTCGGCCTCGCCCGCGCCGACGTCCTCACCGAACTGCGCGACCTTCTCCAGCCCGGGCGACCCGTCGATGGCCTGGTGGACCAGCGCGGGACGGGTCGAGCGGGACGTCTCCGGATCCAGGTCGTTGCGCACCACCACATAGCCGATGCCCTGTCCCAGCAGCGTTTCCGCCAGGCCGGCCGATGGGCTGCCGTCCGCGACGAGGCGCTGCACGGAGTCGAGGGCGCGGATGGCGCCGGGCGGCACCAGCGGCACCGCGTCGCGCACCGCCCATGGGGTGTCGGCCAGCGCCTGCATCGGCTCGTCCCTGGTCAGCCCCCACACCTGGCTGGCGAACGGGGCGCCGGGCACCAGCAGCGCGCGCTGCGCGTCGGACCCGTCGGGGGAGCTGCCCGCCGCGTGCTCGCCGAGCCAGTCCGCGGCCTCGTGCCAGTACCCCGGCACCTCCGGGTAGGCGCCGCGCGGGGCGAGCTTGCCGGTCCAGGCCAGCGAGGTCGCGAGGGTGAGCGCGACCAGGATCAGGCTGGTCAGCGCGACCATCGGCTCGCGTTCGGGGTGCGCGAGCGCGGTCCGCCAGCGGGCGCGGGGGACCGATCCGGGCAGCGACACCTTGCCGAGCAGGTGGGCGAGCCCGAGGACCAGCGGCAGCCGGACCAGCGGCTCGAGCTTGTGCACATTGCGCAGCGGGGCGCCGCCGGAATCGAGGAACAGCCGGACCTGCTCGGCGATGGGGGAGCCGAGGTCGCCGACGTAGCCCGCGGCCAGTCCCGCCAGCCCGACGAACAGGATCAGCGCCAGCCTGCCCTTGGCAGGCATCGAGCGCATCGCAAGGCCGGCCATGCCTGCGGCGGCGATCAGCCCGGTGGCCAGGACCGCGGCCGGCTGGGTGACCAGTACCGCACCCGCGATCCGCTCGGGTGAGACGAACGGTGTCCAGCTGTCGGTGCCGCGCAGCACCTCGGCCAGATTGGTCCACTGGGTGGTGACCCCGGACGACTCGATGTAGTCCAGGAACGGGGGGCTGACCTTGCCGAGCAGCAGCAGCGGCACCATCCACCAGGCCGTCGCGACCAGGCAGAGCGGGATCCACCACGCGGTGAAGATCCACCAGCGCCGGTTCGGGCGGTGCGCGGCCCACCACAGGGCGGCGACCAGGCACGCGGCCGCGGTGGCGACGGCGTTGACCGAGCCCATCAGCGCGACGGCGAGCGCCGACTGGGCGGCGAGCCGCGCCGGTGAGTACTTCTGGTCCCCACGGGGGCCGGAAGTACTCACGAGCGACGAGGTCGCCAGGATCACCGGCAGCAGCACCCAGGGCGCCAGCATCATCGGCAGGGTCTCGGAGGAGATCGATCCGAGGGTGGTCAGGACCCGTGGCGAGAGCGCGAACGCGACGGCGGCGATGATCCGGGAGCTGCGGCTGCCGATGCCGAGCGCCTCGGCGACTCGGATGATGCCCCAGAACCCGGCGATGAGCAGCAGCGCCCACCAGATGCGCTGGGTGATCCACGGTGGGATGTGGGCGAGCTCGCCGAGGCTGAAGAATGCGCCGTGCGGGAAGAAGTAGCCGTAGGCCTGGTTCTGCACCTGGCCCAGCGGTGCCTGGCTACTCCACTGGTGCGACGCGCGCTCGAGGAACCCGAGCGGGTTCTGGGTGAGGTCGAACTTGGTGTCGGCGACCAGCTGGCCGGGGGCCTGCAGGAACGCCAGGAGAAACGCTATGGCGGAGGCGCCGAACAGCCACCGACGGGTCAGTGGGGCGTTGTTCGGCGCCTCGGACGCCAAGACAGAAGGAGTGCGGGGACTCGCGCTTCCAGCGTTCTCAGCGGCTGCCGTACTCAACCTGGTTCAGCAGGGAGGAATCGGCGTTGCCGCTGCGGTCGATGTCCGGACGAGTGTTGTCCGACGCGGCCGCGGTAATCCCGAAGACGGCACCCAGACCGAGCACCGCACCGATCACTGCGCTTGCCACACCGGGGACAAGGAACTTCATCTCGGATCTCCCATTTGCTACTGCTGACCGGAAACGTCTCGCGTCAAGGTATCACCTGGCACCCGGCGGTCGGGTTCGCTTACCGGTTACGCGCCGCGGCCCGCAGGCTCGGGGTCGACGCCGAGCGCGCCGAGCAGGGTGCGGAGCTTCGCGGACGTCTCGGCCAGCTCGGAGTCGGGGTCGGAGGCCGCCACGATGCCCCCGCCCGCCCACGCCCGCGCGCGCAGGCCGTCCGCGTCGATCTCGGCGCACCGGATGGCCACCACCCACTCGCCGTCGCCGTCGTGGTCACACCAGCCGGCCGCGCCGCCGTAGAACCGGCGTGGCTCCTCGCACTCGCGGATCGCGACGATCGCGCCGTCGGTCGGGGTGCCGCCGACGGCGGGCGTCGGGTGCAGCAGGCGGGCCAGCTCCAGCGCCGACGGACACGGATCGCGCAGCACGCCCTTGATAGGGGTGCCCAGGTGCCATACCGCGGGGGTGCTGATCAGCCGGGGGGACTCCGGCACGGTCAGTTCGGCGCAGACCGGGTCGAGGACGGAGCGGATCCACTCGGTCACGAAGGCGTGTTCGGACCGGTTCTTCGCCGACGCCAGCAGTCGCTGCCCCTCCGCGCGGTCCTCGTCGGGGTCGGCGTGGCGCGGGGCGGTACCGGCCAGCGGGAAGCACTCCACCTCGCGGCCGGTGCGGCGCAGCAGCAGTTCGGGGCTGGCCCCGACCAGTGCGTGCCCGAGATAGCCGTCGCCTGCTGGCGACAGGTCGACGCCGAAGCCGTTGCCCGCGTGGTCCCGCGACACCAGCCGGGCCAGCAGCGACCACGGGTCGATCGGCGTCGCCGCCGAGAGCACCACCGAGCGCGCCGCGACCACCTTCTGCAGGTCGCCGCCGCGGAGCCGGTCGATGAGGCGGGCCACCCGGCGCAGGTGCTCCTGCGGCGCGGGCAGTTCCTCGGTCAGTCGCACGGTGGGCAGCGCGGGCAGCGATTCCGGCCGCCACGGGCCGTCGGTGAAGCGCGCGGTCTCCGGCGCTGTCAGCGCTGCCGGCTCGGCGGGGTCGAACGGAAGCGCGCCGACCACGAGCGGCACCCGGCGACGGGCGAGAGCCTCGGCGGCGGCGTCGATCTCGTGGAACCGTTCCCGGCTCCCGGAGGTGCGCAGGGTCCGGTCGGCGCGGGAGAGCAGGAAACCGTCCATCGGTTCACGACGATAGTCCCGCGCCCGCGCGACGGCCTGCCCGGCCGGTGGCTCGGTGCCCGCGCGGCCTATCGGCCCGGCGGGACGATCAGCACGGGTCGGTGGCTGTGCCGCAGGACGTGGTCGGCGACCGAGGACTGCAGCAGGGACCGCAGCCCGGTGGTGCCGCGGGTGCCGGTGACGATGATGTCGGCGTTCAGGTCGTCGGCGGCCTCGACGATGGTGGTCCAGATGGTGGTGACGCACTCCACGGTCCGGCCCTCGGCGTTGAGGCCCGCGTCCCGTGCGAGGTCCAGCCCCTCGATGTTGATGGCCTTGGCGTCGGTCAGCGCGATGTCCTCGGACTCCGCGTCCGGGACCCATTCCGGCTGCATCACGCCCGAGAGCCCGGACATCCGGGCGGCCTGGCGGACCATCGGTTCCCAGGCGGTCATCACCACGGCCCGCTCGGCGCTGAGGAAGCGGCCGGCGTATTCGATTGCGCGCTTGGCGTTGTCGGAGCCGTCGTAGGCGATGAGCATCAGATCTGCGGGCATCGAGACCTCCTCGTTTCGGGGGCGATCCACCTCTCACGCTACCCGTTGCAGGGTGTGGCGGACGGGGGATCTGTCCTACCCTCGAATGGTGAAGTCCACTCGAGTGCCCCGCGCCGTCGCCCTCGTCCTCGGTCTCGGGATGCTCGTGTCCTGCGGCAGCAACGGGACCGACACCGAGCCGTCGCCCTCCACGTCGGCCGCGCCCGAGCACGACCTCGTCACCGGTGCAAGGGATCAGACGTTGCCTGCCCACTGCGGTGCGGACTTCCTCGCGTCGCTGACCGGTCGGCAGAAGCTGGCGCAGCTGCTCAACGTGGGTGTGACCGGCACCGCCGACGCGGTGGACGTGGTGCGGAAGGAGCAGATCGGCGGCATCTTCATCGGCAGCTGGACCGACGAGTCGATGCTGGCGCGCAAGCAGGTCCCGCAGGTCGAGGCGGTGGCGAAGGTGCCGCTGATGGTCAGCATCGACGAGGAGGGCGGCCGGGTGTCGCGGGTCGCGGACCTGCTCGGCGAGGACCCGCCGCCGCGCACCGTCGCGGAGACGATGACGCCCGAGCAGACCTACGAGATGGCGCTGGAACGCGGGCGGGGCCTGCGGGGTCTCGGCATCACCGTCGACTACGCCCCCGTCGTGGACGTCAGCAGCCAGCCCGCGAACTCGGTGATCGGGGACCGGTCGTTCAGCGACGATCCGGACGTCGTCACCGAGTACGCAGGGGAGTACGCCCGCGGCCTGCGCGACGCGGGTCTGCTGCCGGTGATCAAGCATTTCCCGGGACACGGTGCGGCATCGGGTGATTCGCACACCGGGGCCGTCACCACGCCGCCGCTGGACCAGCTGCAGACCCGCGACCTGGTGCCGTTCCGTGAGCTGGTGGACACCGGCGTCGGGGTGATGGTCGGGCACCTGGAGGTGCCGGGGCTGACCGCGCCAGGCGTGCCCGCGAGCATCAGCCCCGCCGCGATGAACCTGCTGCGGACGGGGACCGGGTACGGCGCGCCCCCCTTCGACGGACCGATCTTCACCGACGACCTGAGCGGCATGCGGGCGATCACCGACAAGCTCGACACCCCGCAGGCGGTGGCGGCGGCCCTGACCGCGGGCGCCGACGTCGCGCTGTGGCTGACCACCGACGAGGTGCCCGAGGTCCTCGACCACCTCGAGGAGTTGGTGGCCTCCGGTCGGCTCAGCCAGCAGCACGTGGACGATTCCGTGTTGCGGGTGGCCCGGGCCAAGGGCGTCGTCACCTGCTAGCGACGGCTTTTCCCGGCTCGCGACCGGCCGCGTGCAGGCGCAACGGGCGGATCCGGCAGAATGTAGGACGTCAATCGATCTACTTACTCTAGAGTAAGATAAAGGGTCTTACCTCTGGAGGACACATGGCTGGCGGGACCAAACGGCTGCCTCGGGCGGTTCGCGAGCAGCAGATGCTCGACGCCGCGGTCGAGGTGTTTTCCGTCAACGGGTTTCACGACACGTCGATGGACGCCATCGCCGCTGCCGCGCAGATCTCCAAGCCGATGCTCTATCTGTACTACGGCTCCAAGGAAGAGTTGTTCGCGGCGTGCATCCACCGCGAGGGCCTGCGCTTCGTCGAGGCGATCACGCCCGCGGGCGACCCGAGCCTGTCCCCGCGCGAGCAGCTGCGGGCCGCCCTGGTCGGGTTCCTCGGCTTCGTCGATCAGAACCGCTCGTCCTGGATGGTGCTCTACCGGCAGGCGATCGGTCAGCAGGCGTTCGCAGGCCAGGTGCGCGGCTCGCGCGACCGGCTGATCGAGCTGACCGCCAAGCTCCTCGAGTCGAGCACCAAGGATCCCGACGAGGGGACCGATTTCTCCATCATGGCCGTCGCGCTCGTCGGCGCGGGCGAGGCCGTCGCGGACCGGATCGCGGGCGGGGAGATCGCCGTGGATGCCGCGGCCGACCTGCTCGAGCGCCTGGCCTGGCGCGGACTGGCCGGCAAGAAGAAGTAGGCGCTGCGCGCCCGTGAGTACTTCTGGCCCGGACAAGGACCAGAAGTACTCACAGGCGGCGGAGCCGCCTTACCGCAGGGTCGCGGTCAGGTGCGGGTAGCCCTTCTTCGGGTGGCGCAGCGCCAGGTCCCAGCCGGTGCCCGCGGAACCGTCCGTCGCGGGAACCTGATCGGCGTAGACGTTGACCGTGGCCGGCAGCACGATCGGCTTGCCGAACTTGACGCTGTAGGTGACCCGGTCCGGGATCCGGCCCTCGATCGAGCCGAGAACCGCGGCCGCGCTCCACATCCCGTGCGCGATGCTGCTCGGGAACCCGAACGCCTTGGCGCCGAGGGAGGAGACGTGGATCGGGTTCCGGTCCCCGGACACCGCGGCGTAGCGGCTGATGGTCGACTGATCGACCCGGAGCGTCCGCATCGGGCGCGGCGGCACCTCGTCCGCGTGCACCTGCTTCGGCTCCTTCGGCTCGCCGGTCGGGTGCATCTTCAGGAAGCTGCTGACCTGCCGCCACACCAGCTCGCGGCCGACGGACACCTCGCTGACGAGGTCCACCTGGGTGCCCTTCGGGTGCCTGCGGATGTTCTCCGCGTGCACCTTCAGGTCGAGCGGCTCGCTGACGGAGATCGGGCGTAGCTGCTCGATCACGTTGTCCGTGTGGACGGAACCGATCACCGGGAAGGGGAACTCGGCCGAGACCATCAGCTTCATCACGGTCGGGAAGACCAGGGTGAAGGGGTAGGTGATCGGCAGGGTGTCGCCGAACCGCAGCCCGCACACACGCGCGTACGCGGCGAGGTTGTCCGGGTCCACCCGCAGACCCTCGAGGGCGAGGGTCTGCTTCGGCAGGCTGCGCCTTGTCCCCGACTTGCCGACGACGGGCAGCGTGCCGAGCGCGGCGCGGGCGTAGATCTCGAGTGTCCGGGGCTGCTCCGTGAGCTGCACGAGGCCTGCCTTCCGCGTGGACATCAGGCGCCGATCAGGGACTGGCCGCACACCCGGACGACCTGGCCGGTCACGGCGTTGGACGCGGGGCTGGCGAAGTACGAGACCAGCTCGGCGACGTCGACGGTCTGGCCGCCCTGCAGCAGCGAGCTCATCCGGCGGCCTGCCTCGCGGGTGGCGAACGGGATGGCCGCGGTCATCGCGGTCTCGATGAAGCCGGGCGCGACGGCGTTGATGGTGATGTCCTTCTCGGCCAGCACCGGGGCGGTGGCCTGCACCAGGCCGATGACGCCTGCCTTGGAGGTGCCGTAGTTGGTCTGGCCGCGGTTGCCCGCGATGCCCGCGATGGACGACACGTCCACCACCCGGCCACCGCTGCGGAGCGCACCCTTGGCGAGCAGGGTGTCGGTGATCCGCTGCGGGGCGAGCAGGTTCACGGCGATCACCATGTTCCAGCGGGCGTCGTCCATGTTCGCGAGCGTCTTGTCGCGGGTGATGCCCGCGTTGTGCACGATGATGTCGGCGCCGCCGTGGCGCTCGAGCAGGTGCTCGGCCAGCTTCTCGCCCGCATCGTCGGCGGTGACATCGAGGGCCAGCGCGGTGCCGCCGACCTTGTTCGCGGTCTCCGAGAGCGCCTCGCCCGCGGCCGGGATGTCCGCGCAGATGACCTTCGCGCCGTCGCGGGAGAGCA
Organism: Rhodococcus sp. UNC363MFTsu5.1; assembly: GCF_000686785.1. Classification (NCBI taxonomy): domain Bacteria; kingdom Bacillati; phylum Actinomycetota; class Actinomycetes; order Mycobacteriales; family Nocardiaceae; genus Rhodococcus; species Rhodococcus sp. UNC363MFTsu5.1. Next base: position 35,848 of record NZ_JMLO01000032.1, on the reverse strand, counting down.
CCTCGGCGATGGTGGCGCCGATGCCGCGGGCGGCACCGGTCACCACGGCGACCTTGCCCTCGAGCGGGCGGTCCCAGGAGGCCGGGGCCACCGAGTCGGCGGCGCCGACGCGGATGACCTGGCCGTCCACGAACGCGGACTTGGCGGAGAGCAGGAAGCGCAGGGTGGACTCGACGCCGGACAGCCCGGTCGACGCGTTCGGCGAGACGTAGACCAGCTGCGCCGTCGCGCCGCGCTTGACCTCCTTGCCGACGCTGCGGGTGAAGCCCTCGAGCGCGCGCTGCGCGATCTGCTCGTCGACGCCCGAGGCCTCCTCGGGGGTGGTGCCGAGGACCACGACCCGGGCGCTGGGTGCGAGGTTGCGGATCACCGGCTGGAAGAACTCGAAGAGCTGGACCAGCTCGCTGACCTGACCGATGCCGGTGGCATCGAAGACGAGCGCGCCGAGGCGGTCGTCGTGGGGTGCGGCGGCGGGGTAGTCGGAGAGCAGGTTCCGCAGCGGCTCGACCAGGCGGCCCTTGCCGCCGATCAGCACCGGGCCTGCCAGGGCGGGCTCGCCCGCCTTGTAGCGACGCAGGTTCTCCGGCTGCGGCAGCCCGGCCTGCTTGGCGATGAATGCGCCCGGCGCGGAGTTGAGGAACTGGGAGTAGAGGTCGGGAGCGCCCTTGCTGGCTGCCACGGTCCACCTTCTTTGTCGCAATCGGGCACCCGGATTTCGGGTGCGGTGTCGACATCTAACTTACTGCGGAGTAAGTTCAATGTCGAGGCCCGGACCCTTCAGCCGAGGCGGATCCCACTTACATGGAGACCGACGTGACCCCCAGAGCCCGAACCAGCAAGAAGCCGGCCGCCGCAGCCCCGAGCGCGGGCGGCAGGCAGCTTCGCCCCGTCGCCATCGTCGGCGGCAACCGCATCCCCTTCGCGCGCTCCGACAAGGCGTACGCGCAGGCATCGAACCAGGACATGTTCACCTCGACGCTGGACGGCCTGGTGAGCCGCTTCAACCTGCAGGGGGAGCAGCTCGGCATGGTGGTCGGCGGCGCGGTGCTCAAGCACAGCCGCGACTTCAACCTGATGCGCGAGAGCGTTCTCGGCAGCGCGCTGAGCCCGTACACCCCGGCCTACGACCTGCAGCAGGCCTGCGGCACCGGCCTGCAGTCGATCATCGCGGTCGGCGATGCGATCGCCTCGGGCCGGATCGAGGCCGGGATCGGCGGCGGCGTCGACACCACCTCCGACGCCCCGATCGGCGTCAACGACGCGCTGCGCGAGTTCCTGCTGTCGATCAACCGAGCCAAGACCACCGGCGACCGGATCAAGCTGCTCGGCAACGTGCGCCCCTCCATGCTCGGCCTGGAGATCCCGCGCAACGGCGAGCCCCGCACCGGGATGTCGATGGGCGATCACGCGGCGATCACCGCCAAGGAGTTCGGCATCCGCCGCGAGGACCAGGACGAGCTCGCCGCGGCCAGCCACAAGAACATGGCGGCGGCCTACGACCGCGGCTTCTTCGACGACCTGGTCACGCCGTTCCTCGGGCTGACGCGCGACGACAACCTGCGGCCCGGCTCGACGGTGGAGAAGCTCGCCACCCTCAAGCCGGTGTTCGGCACCAAGCTCGGCGATGCCACGATGACCGCGGGCAACTCCACCCCGCTCACCGACGGTGCCTCGGCGGCGCTGCTGTCCACCGACGAGTGGGCGGCCGAGCGGAACCTGCCGGTGCTCGCGCACCTGGTCGACTCGGAGACCGCGGCGGTCGACTACGTGCACGGCGGCGACGGGCTGCTGATGGCGCCGACCTACGCGATCCCGCGCCTGCTGGCCCGCAACGGGCTCACGCTGCAGGACTTCGACTACTACGAGATCCACGAGGCGTTCGCCTCGGTGGTCCTGGCGACGCTGCAGGCCTTCGAGTCGGACGAGTACTGCAAGGAGCGGCTCGGCTTGGATGGAGCACTGGGGCGCATCGATCGTTCCAAGCTCAATGTCAACGGCTCCTCGCTCGCGGCCGGGCACCCGTTCGCGGCGACCGGCGGCAGGATCGTGGCCTCGTTGGCAAAGATGCTCGCGGAGAAGGGATCCGGCCGTGGCCTGATCTCCATCTGTGCGGCGGGTGGCCAGGGCGTCACGGCGATCATCGAGCGGTAACCGAACGGGCGGGCCGCCGAGCCTGCCCTGCTGTCGACGCACGGTCTGGGATCACGCTGATCCCAGACCGTGCGTTTTGCTTCGTTCTGGGTGAGGATGCGAGTCATGACCGTTCGCACCGTTGCACTCGCCGAAGGACTCGTCGTCAGCGCCCAGGGTTACGGGGCCATGTCGGTCGCGCCGGTCTACGGGCCGGTCGACCCGGCCGAGGCCCTCGCCACGCTGCACCACTCGATCGACATCGGCGTCACCTTTCTCGACACCGCCAATGTGTACGGCGACGGCGCCAGTGAGAAGGCCGTCGGGAAGGTGCTGCGCACCAGGCGCGGCGAGGTGCAGCTGGCCACCAAGTTCGGTCTCGTCGGCAACATCGCCGCGGGACAGCGGGGCATAGACGGGCGTCCCGAGCGAGTCGCGGGCTATCTGGAGGCGTCGCTCGGCCGTCTCGGGGTCGACAGCGTCGACCTCTACTACCTGCACCGGGTCGATCCGAACGTCCCGATCGAGGAGACGGTCGGCGCGATGGCCGAGCTGGTCACCGCGGGCAAGGTGCGACACCTGGGCCTCTCCGAGGCCACCGGTGCCGAGCTGCGCCGAGCCCACGCGGTGCACCCGATCGCCGCGATCCAGAGCGAGTGGAGCGTGTGGAGCCGTGACGTCGAGCGCAGCGTCGTCCCCACCGCCGCCGAGCTCGGCGTCGGTTTCGTGCCGTACTCGCCCGTCGGTCGGGGTTTCCTGACCGGTACCTACGATCCGGCCGCGCTCGGGGAGTCCGACCTGCGCCGCCGGTTCCCCCGGTTCGACGCCGAGGCGCTCGGCGGCAACGCGAAGGTGCTCGAGGTGATCGAAGCGGTCGCCCGCGAGTCCGATGCGACGGCGGCCCAGGTCGCGCTGGCCTGGCTGTACGCCAAGGGGCGTGAGTTCTCGTTGCCGGTGGTGCCGATCCCGGGGACACGTTTCGCCGGGCGGGTCACCGAGAACACGGAGGCGGTGGCCCTCGAGCTGTCAGCCGACCGGATCGCCCGGCTCGACGAGCTGGCCGCCATCACCGTAGGGGCGCGGTCGGCCGATCCGACCTGGGTGTCCTCCGGCCGGGAGTAGGCCGCGCCCGACAGACCGGCCCGTCGAACGCGCCTGCGGTCGAGCCGCGGGGCAGGTGTCCGGTCTCGGTAATGTCACGGATGCGCGATTTCGGTGTCGATTCGTGTCGATCGCGGGCGGCGGGCGGACCTTTCGCCGATGTTGTGTGGGACACAAACCGACCGCCCCGCCGATGCGGGGATGTCGAGGATGCAGGGTGCGTACCGGCCGGGTGATGACACCGGCCCTGACCTCGCCGCCCCGCGTGCGAGCAGGGGATTCCGGCCTCCGGCAGTGCCCGATCAGCGCGATGAGATCGGCGAATCTCATTGCGGCAAAACAATACTGGGAAATCCACTGCCTTGACCCGGCCGCCGTCGCCTGCCCGAGGTTTCGATGAAGAAGGCCGTCGCGCCGCGCCGGCCGTGCCGCTCCCGGTCGGCCGGGAATGTCAACCCGACACACCGCTATGTCAATTGTGACGCTCGTCGCAATTGGTTGAAATCTGGGTTACCTGGGACGTTACCTGGTTGTGACCTAATTGCTGCGTGACGGTGACTTGACAGGGACGGCGACGTTCTCTGGGAGTGCCCGCGGCACCGTTCGGAGGCCGATCACCATTCGGTCGAATCTTGGAGCACGACCCTTGCATGTTTCACGATCGCGCCATTTCGGCGTCGCCCTTGCTGCCGCAACCCTGATCGCCACCGGCGCCGCAGTTGCCGGACCCGGTGGTGTCGCCAACGCCGCCACTGTCCCGGCCGGGTTCTACGGCCCCCTCGACGCGTCCGCGCCCCCTCGGGCCGTGGTTCCTGCCGCTGCGGAGCCGGCTCCGGCCGAGCCGGCCGCTGAGGCCGCCCCTGCGCCTGCGCCTGCGCCGCAGCCGCCCGCCCCTGCGCCGCTCGCCGTCACTCCTGAGGACCTGGCGCGCATCGTGCCCGGCATGCCCGCGGAGAAGATCGCGGAGTACATCGCGCCACTGAACGCGGCGATGGCGCGCGGCGGAATCGACAACCCGGTCCGGCAGGCTGCGTTCATCGCGCAGCTCGCCGTCGAATCCGACTCGTTCCGTACCTTCGAGGAGTACGCGTCCGGTCGCGCCTACGAGGGCCGAGCCGACCTCGGGAACACCCAGGCGGGCGACGGAGAGCGCTACAAGGGTCGCGGCGCCATCCAGATCACCGGCCGCCACAACTACGAGAGTGTGAGCCAGTTCACGGGTGTCGACTTCGTCGCCCATCCCGAGCTCCTCGAGGCGCCGGAGAACGCGTTCAACACCGCCGTCTGGTACTGGACGTCGAGGGACCTCAATCAGGTCGCCGACTCCGCGGGCATCGTTCGGGTGTCCGAGGTCGTCAACGGTGGCCACCACGCCCTCGAGCGGCGGGTGGCGGACTTCCAGCGCGGTCTGGACGTTCTGCTCCACCCGTGACGTCCGCCACTGAAGGGGCCGTGTGGTCCCGTCGGCAAACGTGCTCGCGGAGAAGGGATCCGGCCGTGGTGCGATTTGCGCAGGTGACGCGGCTCCATCCCGAATCCTGGGATGGCCGAGAAGATTTCTGACAATGGTTGTAACGGGATCTCGACGTCGCTCGATACCCGTGTAGTCCCGCGTTGCAGCCTGACCCCCGACCCGGTTGCAGCGCGGGACTACCCATTTCCGCGTGTGGGTGTCCGCCTGATTGGACGCCCGACCAACATTTTCGCCAAAGTTCCCGAGGGGCCGAATCATTCGTGGTGAGGCCGCCGCGCTGTCCGGCGATCACCTCGCCTGGAATCAGTCGGTTCCCGGGTCGGGCGACTCGACGAATCGGCGCCCCCATGCGCGCCGCGTTAGTCTGGACCTCGGATAACAGGCGGTTGGCCCAGCGACAATTCGGTAGGAGGGGCCAGGGTGACGGACGGTAACGGCGGGAGCGGTAGGCATGCGAACGGGCATGTCGCACCCCCGACCGGAGATGGCGGGAAGGTGCCCGGCCATTCCGTCGGCGACGCCAATGGCGCCGAGACGGTTCGCATCGTCGTCGACCAGGGCCAGGAATCCGAGGTCCCGACCGCGCGGATCGAGCGCCCGCACCAGACGCAGGTAGACCCGCGTGACGGCGGCGGCCAAGACGAGGCCGCGACGACGATCATTCCCGTGGTGCGCTCCGACCAGCCCGCGGATGCGTCGTCCGAGTCCTTCCCGGCGCAGGCGCAGGCCTACAGCGGCGTGCCGGGCGCAACCGCGGCGGCTGCAGCGCCGTCGGATCCCGCCGCCCCCGGACCTCCGCCCGTCCCGCCCGCAGGACCGCCGACGGGTCCGCAGGACGGCCAGGGGGCGCCGCAGCCCGGGTCGCCGGGCCGATCCCCGCTCGTCAAGATCGCCATCGGCGCCGCGGCGCTGGCCGCGGTCGGGCTCGTCGCCTACGGGGCGGACTACGTCCTGTCAGGCGATTCGGTCCCGCGGGGCGTCACGGTGGCCGGGGTCGATGTCGGTGGGCTGAGCACTACCGACGCGGAGGCGAAGCTGCGCGCGCAGATCGGACCGAGGGCCGACCAGCCGGTCCCGGTGCAGGCGGGCGAGGTGCAGACCGAGATCGTGCCGAGCGAGGCGGGACTCGCCGTCGACTGGTCGGCCACGCTGGACCGGGCCGGTTCCCAGCCGCTGAACCCCGTCACCCGGTTGACCTCGCTGTTCTCCGAGCGTGAGATCGGTGTCGTCACCACGACCGACCCCGCGAAGCTGACCGAGGCGATCGACGGGATCCGGCTGCAGACCGACCGCGCGCCGCTCGAGGGCAACGTCGTGTTCGAGGGGGCGACGCCGATCGCCGTCACGCCCCGGCAGGGCCAGAATCTCGACGGACAGGCCGCGGAGACCGCCTTCGCCGAGAACTGGGCGAACGGGGACGGTGTGGACCTGCCCGTGAGCGTGGTGCCCGTCTCGGTGGGGCAGGACGGCGTGGACCGGGCGATGAGCGAGGTCGCGGTCCCGGCCGTTGCGACGGATCTCGTGGTGACCGGCAGGGACAACAAGTCCGCGGTGTTGCGTCGGGACCAGGTCGGCGGCGTGCTCACCTTCGCCCCCGACGGGAACGGTGGACTCACCCCGCAGTACAACGTCGACGCGGCGATCGGGCTGCTCGCGCCGCAACTCGCAGGCACCGAGGTCCAGCCCAAGGACGCGACGTTCAGCCTGACCGGGGGCGCGCCGACGGTGGTGCCCGCGGTGACCGGCGACATGATCGAGTGGCGCAAGACCCTCGAGCAGCTGCCGGCGTTGCTGGCGCAGACGGGTCCGCGTACCACCGCCGCCGTCTACGAGCAGAAGCCGCCCGCGCTGACCACCGCCGCCGCGGACAAGCTCGGCATCCGGCAGGTCATCGGCGAATTCACCAGTGGCGGCTTCGAGTACGCCTCGGGGGTCAACATCCGGTTGGCGGCGAGCGAGATCAACGGCGCCGTGGTCAAGCCGGGAGAGACGTTCTCGCTCAACGGGTATACCGGTCCGCGCGGATCGGCGGAGGGCTACGTCGAGTCCGGGGTGATCAACAACGGCCGCCCCGCGAAGGCGGTCGGCGGTGGCATCAGTCAGCTCGCCACGACGCTCTACAACGCCGCCTACTTCGCGGGCATGGAAGACGCGGGCCACACCGAGCACAGCTATTACATCTCCCGGTACCCCGCGGCCAGGGAGGCCACCGTGTTCGAGGGCGCGATCGACCTGAAGTTCAAGAACGACTCGCCGACCGGTGTGCTGATCCAGGCCTTCGGGACCGGATCCGATGTGACGGTACGGCTCTGGGGAACCAAGACCGTGGACGTGCAATCCATCCCCGGCGAGCGGTCCGCACCCACCGACCCGAACACCGTGACCCTGCCCAAGGGGCCGGGCTGCATCGCCTCGAGCGGCGCGAAGGGCTTCACCACCAGCGACACCAGGGTGATCACCGATCACGCCACCGGGCAGGAGATCTCGCGCCACACCCGCACCGTCAAGTACGACCCGGTGCCCATCGTCAAGTGTGAGTAGCGGTTCGGGGGAGCGGCGGCTCAGGCCGAGTGGGCGATCTGTCCGATCGGAGGTCGCTCGCCGCCGAGCAGCCGTCGGTGGGCGCGCTCCAGCTGGCGTTCCGCGCGGGCATCGACCCAGCGCTGACCGCCGGGTAGCCGGGCGATGACGCGATGCTTGGCGGTGTTCGCGGCGGCCCGCCACACCGGGTACCACGGCGGCCGCATCGGCACCCGGAGCGCACGCACTCCCGCGGGACCGAGCAGCGTGGTGGCCAGGCTCAGTCCGCGCTCGTAGTCGTAGGTGCGACGGATTCGCTGGAAGTTCTTGTGGTGGATCAACTTCGGGGAATCGATCAGTGACTTCGCCAGCGCGAGGCTGTTCGCGTCCGCGGCCGGGGACGAGATCCCGATGTGATAGATCATCCGCCGGCCATCGGCCTCGGTGAACGGCAGCCAGTGCTCGTCCACGCCCATCAACCAGCCGACGTAACACCACAGGTGCATCGCGGCCTCGGCGTCGGCCCTGGTGTAGCGCATGCCGAGGACCCGGGTGTGGATCAGGAAGGTGGTCGAGAACAGTCCCAGGGTGCCCGCTTGGTCGAACTGGTTGATCGGCAGTCCGCGCAGGTCGCTGTGCCAGGCGGGGTCGTGCTCGTGCTGGTAGTTGAGAAACGCGTGCATCGCCCGCACGTGCACCGTGAGCTTCCAGCCCTCGCCGAAGCGGTCGAGCCCGCCGGGCGCGGTGACCCCGCGCCACCACACGCTGGTCTCGGAGACCCGGCGCAGCGTCTGCTCGCCGGTGAGTTTGCCCGACGCCATCAACAGCGGCAGCGGCCCGGAGTTGTTGTAGCCGCCGAGAAGTGAGCCGTAGCCGAGGACAAGGGAAGCGTCGAGGCCAACCCTGCGCAGCACCCGTGCGCCGTGCGCCAACTTCGCCCCGTCCACCCAGTCGGGGGTCCGGGTCAGCATCTCGAAGAACTCCTGCAGCTGCTCCGGCGGATCGGGGATCGAGTCGATGCCGTGTTCGAGGGCCTGGCGGAACATCGGCATGGACACGATGTGGTCCTCGCGGATCGCCCGGACCAGCGCGTCGCCCGGTTCGTCGCGTTCCATCAGCGCCCGGCCGAGCCGGTCGCGTTCGTGGGGACCGGGGTCCGGCGCCGAGCCGACGAGCAGGCGCAGGGGTGCCGCCACCCTGCGCGCGGCGATCGGATCCCGCATGAACCGTCGCGGTGCACCCGCTCCAGCCGTAGCCGACAGACTCTTCGTCACGATGCGCCCTTCGTTCGGAGTATCCCGGTGCCGCAGATCTGCTCGCGGGCCATGGTCAACATGCAGGATGACAACGCGTGTTGTCAATACCTGATCCGGGCCGAGGTGGCCGCGGTTCCTCCGGTACGGAAAACGGCGATGCCGCACACCGTGTCGGTGTGCGGCATCGCCGTTGATCCGGTTCGGGCCATGGGCCCGGTCGAGCTCGTGCCGTTTAGAACGCGGCTTCGTCGAGCTCCATGATGTCGTTGTCGGTGGCCGCGATGATGGCGCGGCTCGCGGTCAGCTCGGGCAGCACGTTCTTCGCGAAGAAGGACGCGGTGGCGACCTTGCCCTCGTAGAACGCCTTGTCCTTGTCGGCGGCACCGGCGTCGAGCGCCTTGATGGCGATCTCGGCCTGCTCCAGCAGGCGCCAGCCGATGAGCAGGTCGCCGACGGACATCAGGAAGCGCACGGAACCGAGGCCGACCTTGTACAGCTCGGTGGTCTGCTCCTGCGCGCCCATCAGGTAGCCGGTCAGGGTCGCGGCCATCGTCTGGACGTCCTCGAGCGCGGTGGCGAGCAGTGCGCGCTCCGACTTGAGGCGGTTGTCGGCGTCCTCGCGCTCGATGAACTTCTTGACCTCGCCCGCCACGTGGGCCAGGGCGACGCCACGGTCGCGAGCGATCTTGCGGAAGAAGAAGTCCTGCGCCTGGATCGCGGTGGTGCCCTCGTACAGCGAGTCGATCTTCGCGTCGCGGATGTACTGCTCGATCGGGTAGTCCTGCAGGAAGCCCGAGCCGCCGAGGGTCTGCAGGCTGTCCGTCAGGTACTGGTAGGCCCGCTCGGAGCCGACGCCCTTGACGATCGGGAGCAGCAGGTCGTTGACGCGGAACGCCAGGTCCTTGTCGGCGCCGGAGACCTGCTTGGCGACGACCTCGTCCTGGTGCGCGGCGGTGTAGAGGTACACGGAGCGCAGGCCCTCCGCGTACGCCTTCTGCATCGCGAGCGCGCGGCGGACGTCCGGGTGGTGGGTGATGGTCACGCGCGGCGCGGCCTTGTCGGTCATCTGGGTCAGGTCGGCGCCCTGCACGCGCTCCTTGGCGTACGCCAGCGCGTTGAGGTAGCCGGTCGAGAGGGTGGAGATGGCCTTGGTGCCGACCATCATGCGGGCGTGCTCGATGACGTCGAACATCTGGGCGATGCCGTTGTGGACCTCGCCGACCAGCCAGCCCTTGGCGGGGATGCCGTGGCCGCCGAAGGTGAGCTCACAGGTCGCGGAGGCCTTGAGGCCCATCTTGTGCTCGACGCCGGTGACGAAGACGCCGTTGCGCTCGCCCATCTCGTTCTTCTCGAAATCGAAGTGGGTGGCAGGCACGAAGAACAGGCTCAGGCCCTTGGTGCCCGGTCCCGCGCCCTCGGGGCGGGCCAGGACCAGGTGGAAGATGTTCTCGAACAGGTCATCGGAGACCGCCGAGGTGATGAACCGCTTGACGCCCTCGATGTGCCAGCTGCCGTCGTCCTGCTTGATCGCCTTGGTGCGGCCTGCGCCGACGTCCGAGCCGGCGTCCGGCTCGGTCAGCACCATGGTGGCGCCCCAGCCGCGCTCGACGCAGGTCTCGGCCCACTTCTTCTGCTCGTCGGTGCCGTTCTCGAACAGCACGCCCGCGAACGACGGGCCCGCGGCGTACATGAAGGCGGCCGGCTGCGCACCGAGCAGCATCTCGGCGATGGCCCAGACCACGGTGCGGGGAGCGGCGACGCCGCCGATCTCCTCCTGCAGGCCCATCCGGTACCACTCGCCGTCCCACATGGCCTTGAAGGAGGCCTTGAACGACTCGGGCAGCGCCAGCGTGTGGGTCTCGGGGTCGAAGACGGGCGGGTTGCGGTCCGCGTCGGCGAAAGCCTCGGCGAGCGGGCCCTCGGCCAGCTTGGCAACCTCGCCGAGCATGGTGCGGATCGTGTCCGCGTCCAGGTCGCCCCAGGCGCCCTCGCTCAGCGGCTTCTCGAGACCGAGTACCTCGAAGAGGTTGAACTCCAGGTCACGGACGTTGCTCTTGTAATGGCCCATGTCTTTTTCTCCCGGTGAGACGGTGCGGTCTAGCTGTGTCAAGTACCGCCCAAGTAGCTACTCGTCGGTAACTTAGCCGATATTACTCGGCATTCAGTTAGCTGCCAAGAGAGGGCCGCCTTCCCACCACCAGTGCATCGATCGCGGTGCCGGTATCGGTGTGTCGGTACCGCCGCTCCGCGACGGTGGGGATCACCGCGTCGCCCAGCTCGTCGACCAGCTCCGTTGGGGTGTATAGGATCTCGATGTCCTGTGGCCCGCCAACGCCCTCGGAGATGTTGGCGGCGTCGTGCCCGAGGGCTATCAGCGTGCCGCCCGGCCGGAGCGCGGCCGCGGCCCGGCGCAGCAGTTCTGGCCGCTGATTTGGCGAAAGATGCAGGTAAACGACGAGAACAAGGTCATACTCCTGCTGGAATTCGATCTTCGTCACATCGCCGTGCATCCACTCGAGTCGTTCGCGCACGGACCGCGGCAGTGGTGCGGCGGCCCTCGCCCCCTTCTCGAGTGCCACCGAGGAGAAGTCCACCGCGGTGACCTGCCAGCCACGAGTGGCCAGCCACAACGCATTTCGGCCCTCGCCGCACGCGAGATCCAGGGCCCGCCCCGTGGGCAGGGAGGTGGCGAACTCCATCACCACCGCGTTGGCGGGCGCACCCCAGACCAGGTCCGCGCCTGCGTACTTCTCGTTCCAGTCCTCTGCGTCCATTGCGGTGACGGTAGCGGTGCGCTGCCGGCCTGCGTTCACCGATTGAGGGTGGTGCGCATCAACAGCACGTTGTAGTTGGAGTGCACGGTGGTGAGGTAGTACAGATCGGGGCCGGTGGACCAGGGATGGATGTACGCCCCGTAGGCGGTCGGCAGCTCACGGGCGTCGAGCAGTACCTCCGGGGGGCTCCAGGGGCCGGTGGGTGTCGGCGAGCGCCGCATCACCACGGAGTTGAAGTTGTCGGTGGTGAGCATCAGGTACTGGCCGAGGAACTGGTTGTACTGCACGGACAGCTCGGCGACACCGCCGAACACGATGGGTGCGGCCGCGTTCGGGTCACCCTTCTTCCACTCGTGGCCGTTCCAGTACTCGTAGGCGCCGAGGTCGCGGATCTGCTTCTCCGGCACCCGGGCCAGGTGCACGAGTCCGCCGCGGCCCGGCGGGGTGCCGTACTGGTAGACGAAGCCGCCGTCCTTGACGAAGGCACTCATCTGGAAGTTCCGGTTGCCGTCGGTGGCGGGGCGGTTGGTCTCGGGGGCGACGGTCCAGTTCTCCCCGTTGTCGGTGGAGAACGCGAGGCCGGAGTAGTTGGTGTCCCACCGGCCCGGCTCGCCCCAGTTCTTGACCGACATCAGCGACATGTACTGCACGCCGTCCACCGCGACACCGGCGGTCGGGATCCTGCTGATCTCCACGTACGGGATCTTCGGGCTGGGGATCAGTTCCTTGGCCTGGCCGAGGAAATCGCGCGGCGAGCTGTCAAAGCTCATGCCGTCGGCGAGATTTCGATCGGCGCTGCGGAAGAGGGTGTTGCTCCGCCACGACCAGAGGCTTCCGTTCAAGAGATTCGGGATGCCGAGCCCGGCCGAATCGCCGAACGCGGTGAGTACCTCGCCGTTTCCGTTGTCCCACATGATGCCGAGGTCGGTGCCGAGGACGTTGGCGTCCTGGGTTCGATTGGGGCTGAGCAGGCCCGTGGCCTGGGCGACGGCCGAGGAGCGGCCGTTCAGCACCGGCAGCCCGTTCGTCCCGTTGAGCCCGGGGATCGGGTTCACCGTGTTCGGATCGGCCGAGGCGGGACCGGCCAGCAGGAGCAGCGCCGCCGCTCCGATCGCCGAGACCTGCACGAATCTCTTGGAAGTTCCCACGATCACACCACCCCATCGACGTTCACCGCGACTGTTGGTCATGGACACCAGTTCCCGTGGCGTGAGCGGCGATGCGCACGCCAGGTAGATCCTAGTAATGAATGGCCCGGATTGCAGGGATTCACGGGGATACCCTGTATTCATGTTGCCGGTGGTCGACTTCGGCGAACTGACCAGTGCGCGGGGGCGACTGGCGTTGCGCCGGGCGACGCACGAGCTCGGTTTCTTCTACCTGACGGGGCACGGCGTGCCGAGGGTGCTGATCGACGAGGTCCTCGATGTGGCCCACAGATTCTTCGCGCTGCCGGTCGAGGAGAAGATGTCGATCGAGATGCTCGGTAGCCCGCATTTTCGCGGCTATACCCGGCTCGGCGGTGAACTCACCGAGGGTCGCACCGACTGGCGGGAGCAGATCGACATCGGGCCCGAGCGCGCGGCGATCCCCGATGCGGTCGGGTACTGGAATCTGCAGGGGCCGAACCGCTGGCCGAAGGCGCTGCCCGAGCTGCGGGAGACCATCATCCGCTGGGACGCCGAACTGTCGCGGCTCGGCCTGGAACTGTTGCGGGAGTGGGCGGTCTCGCTGGGTGCGAGTGCCGACGTGTTCGATCCGGCGTTCGTGACGGACCCGGCGACCCTGATCAAGGTGGTGCGCTATCCCGGTCATCGCGTCGGCGAGGTGGCGGACCGGGAGGGCGACCAGGGTGTTGGTGCACACAAGGATTCGGGCGTGCTCACCCTGCTCCTGGTCGAGCCGGGGTCGAGCGGATTGCAGGTGGAGGGGCGCGACGGTGGTTGGATCGACGCCCCGCCGCTGCCGGGGGCCTTCATCGTCAACATCGGCGAGCTGCTCGAGGTGGCCACCGCGGGATACCTGAGGGCAACCAGGCATCGGGTGCTCTCGCCGCCCGGATCGCCCGAGCGGATCTCGGTGCCCTACTTCTTCAACCCCGCGCTCGACGCGGTGGTGCCGGTGCTGACGCTGCCCGCGGAGCTGGCCGGCCGGGCGCGCGGGGTCAGCACCGACCCGGGCAACCACATCTTCGACACCTACGGTGCGAACGCGTGGAAGAGCAGGGTGCGCGCGCACCCGGACGTGGCAGCTCGCTGGGGGTACTGAGTCGATCGGACGCCCATGTGAGCGGTTGTGTACTGCATCACCATTGTGGGCTATATCACCGTCCAGTTGGTTTGGGCGCTACGGTGTCGAGCGAGGAGAGTTCGTGGGTTTCGCCCGAGCATCCCGAAGCGGAACTTTGAACAAGAGGAGATAGACCATGGGTGCAGTGATCGCGAACTCCACCGAAATCCGTAACACCGCCATGCTCGGACTCGGGGTGCACCGACCCGAGCGCGTGGTGACGAACGAGGAGATCTGCCAGTCGATCGACTCGACCGACGAGTGGATCCAGTCGCGCACAGGGATCAAGGAGCGGCGGTTCGCGAAGGCCTACCCGGAGGAGTCCGTGCTGGACATGTCCGAGTCGGCGGCCCGGTCCGCGCTCGCGGCCGCGGGAGTCGAGCCGGCCGAGCTCGACGTGGTCATCCTGGCCACGTCGACCTACCCGATCCAGACGCCGCAGGGCGCGGCGATCCTCGCCGACATGCTGGGCGCAGGCGGCCCCTCGGCCTTCGACGTCGCCGCCGGGTGCGCAGGCTTCTGCTACGCCCTTGGGGTGGCCTCGGACCTGGTCCGGGCGGGCACCGCGAACAAGGTGCTGGTGGTCGGGGTCGACCGCATGACGGACTCGACCGAGCCCACCGACCGCTCGGTGCGGGCCATCTTCGGTGACGGTGCGGGCGCCGTGGTGGTCGGCGTCTCCGACGAGGTCGGCATCAGCTCGACGGTGTGGGGCTCCGACGGCGCGCAGGGCCGCTCGATCCGGCAGGAGCCGGACTGGGTCGGCTTCGCGCAGAACCCTGCGCAGAAGCGCCCCTGGATCATCATGGAGGGCACCGCCGTCTTCCGGTGGGCTGCATTCGAGATGGGCAAGATCGCCAAGACGGTTCTGGACCGCGCAGGCCTTCGGATCGACCAGATCGACGCGTTCGTGCCGCACCAGGCGAACCTGCGCATCAACGACGTGATCGTCCGGTCGATCGACCTCCCCGAGGGCGTTCCCGTCGCGGACGACATCATCGAGACCGGCAACACCTCGGCTGCGTCGATCCCGCTCGCCATGGAGAAGATGCTGCGCACCGGTCAGGTTCAGCCCGGTGCGACCGCGCTGCTGCTCGGGTTCGGCGCCGGCCTGTCCTACGCCGGCCAGGTCGTCAAGATGCCTGCGCTGGCCGAGAGCTGATCGAGGCGGGGGCACACCCCGCGCCCGGTAGGGGGCATCCTCACGCGAATTCGTGTTGGGGGTGCCCCCTGCAGTCGTCTGCTTCGGGTCAGATCAGGGCGCGAACTTCCCGACGGCGTCGAGGTTGGCGAACACCTCACCGGCCGTGACGAGGTTGGCGCCCGCCGTCTCGTTGAAGGCCTGCGCGAAGTACGGGGTGAAGCGGAACGGCCAGTACGTGGGGCCGATCCCGCCACCGTGCGGCGTCATGAGCGTCGGCATCATCTCGCCGATGTTGTAGGTGGCCACCATCCTCTCGCCCTGGGCGACCCCGTTGACCTTCACGGTCCCGTAGGCGCCGTCCATCCGCAGCCAGATGTTCTCGACCGAAACAGAGTTCCCGGTCTTGCCGACGAACCGCGGCCCGCCGGGGTAGTACACACCCATGCACGCGTCGACATAATTGGTGTGCGAGCCGATCGGCAGATAGAGACCGGTCTTCGCGGGCTTGGCCTGGAACGGCGTGATGCCTTCGACCGCGATCTCGTTTTGGTTCAGCAGCCCGACGATTCGCGGGGGGAAATCGAAGTTGGCATATCCGAACGGCGTGAAGTACGGCATTCTCATGCACTCGGCCTGAGCGGAAGCCAAGGGCGCCTGAAGAGATAGCGCCAGAACCAGGGCGATCGCCCCGGCGACCGCTCCTACAAACGCACGAAAGATACGCATCTCTGCTCCAATCTTCGTGATTGTTCGGCGTGGTGCCGGGCGACAAGTAGCGCCAACCAGCGCCAAAAGCCTCAGATGATAGGTTACGCGCCCCGAATCTGGCATCAAATCGACATTTTTCTCCCGGCCGGCGCATCGGCAGGGCCGCGAACAGGCCCGCAGTACGAGAAACGGCGGGTGCGTCACCGGAAGGCGACGCACCCGCCGTGGGGCGAGCGGTTCGATCAGGAGCCGAAGATGCTGCCCGCCGAGCCGCTACCGCCGCCGGGGGTGCCAACTGCGGTCACGTTGACCACGTGCGCGTCCGAGGTGGAGCCCAGGAATCCCGCCGCACCGCTGTAGACGGCGGTGATGCCGTGCGCGCCGACGGTGCCGAAGGCGTGCGACAGCGTCGCGGTGCCGTTGGCAACCGGCATCGGGGCGCCGATCGCGGTGACACCGTCGAAGAACTGCACGGTGCCACCCGCCTGGCTCGGCGCCACGGTGGCGGTGAGGGTCACGGCCTGGTTCTGGGTGGCCGGGGTCGGGGCGTCCAGCGTGGTGCTGGTGGCCGTCTCGTTCGGCGCCGGGACGGAGACCGTGATGGTCTTGGCCGCCGCCGTCGAGGGGGCCGAGCCGGGCGCACCGCTGAACGAGGCGGTGATCGAGTGGCTGCCTGCGGAGTCGAAGGTGTGCGCCAGAGTGGCCACACCCCCCGCGACGGTCACCGGGGCGCCGATCGGGGCGCCCCCGTCGAGGAACTGCACCGTCCCGCCGTTCGGCGCGGGCGCGACGGTCGCGGCCAGGCCGACCGACACCCCGGTCTTCGCGTGGGTGGGCGTGGTCAGCACGGTGGTCGTGTCGACGGTGGCGACGCTGACCTCGACCGAGCGCGGCGCCGAGGTCGAGGGCGCGAACCCCGGTGCGCCGCTGTAGACCGCGGTGATGGCGTGCGCGCCCGCGGCTGTGAAGGTGTGGCTCAGGGTGGCGGTGGCGCCGCTGAGGGCGATCGGTCCGCCGATGTTGTCGTCGCCGTCCTTGAACTGGACAGTGCCGCCCGCGGGGGCGGGGCTGACGGTGGCCGTGAGATCGACGGCCGCGCCGGTGTTCGCGGTCGCAGGCGCGGCGACCGCGGTGGTGGTCGTCGCGTCCGGCGGGGCGGTCACGTTGATCGTGGCCAGCGGGCCTGCGCCCGCGTTGAGCGGGACGCCGCTGCCGGGGTCGGTGCCGTTCTTCGGCACGCACCGGGTGGCGGACCAGTAGGACACCGAGAACACCGGGTCCTTCTCGCGGACAAGAGAGGTGAAGAAGTTCTCGTCGGCCTTGTAGTTCGCAGCCGCCCCGGTGGTGCGGAGCTTCGGCGTCACCACGGATCCGGCCGGGCCCGCCACGGCCGTGACCTCGATCGCAGGCAGTCGGTACGAGGTGTCGCCGGAGCCCGCGTTCACGACGATGCCGCCCTCGGCGCCGTCGTTGGCGGCGGGTCCGTTGCCAACGGTCTCGTTGTTGCCGGACAGGCGCAGGATCGTGCCCGTGGCGGAGGGGCTACCGTTCTCGGCCACCCGGGTGACCGTCGGCGCCGACCCGGCGAGGTTGACCCCGGTGCCGGGAACCACGGTGGCAGAGACGAACTGGGCGCCCGCGGGGATCTCGTAGTCGAACTTGATCCTGGACACGCTCGAACGGATGCGGAGGTTCTCGCCGTTGCGCGCCAGCGTCATCGTGTCGGGCTGAAGGCGGTACGTGAAGGTCTCGCCGGTGACGACGCTTGCCGGTGCCTCGACGGTCACGCCGGTGCTGATGGACTTGTGGGTGTTGTCCAGCAGGCTCTTGAACTTGCCCCAGCACGCGGCGTCGAAGCCGGTGGTGGTCGGCGCCGCGGAGGCCGGGGTGGCCAGTAGCAGTGCGCCCGCGGTCAATCCGGCGGCCGCGAGGGCCGCCGCACCGCGGCGCAGGGGGGTGGGGGATGTCAAAACAACTCCTGAGGGGGTGGGTCTAGGGGGTGTGATCAGGAACCGAACGGGCTGCCGGCGGATCCGCTGCCGCCCGGGGTCCCTGCGGCCGAGGCGGTCACCGCGAAGGGCGAGGACGTGGAGGCCACGAATCCCGGCGCCCCGCTGTAGACGGCGGTGATGCTGTGCTCGCCGGCCGAGGTGAAGGTGTGCGACAGGATCGCGGCGCCGTTCACCACGGTCACGGGTCCACCGATCGCGGAGGTGCCGTCCATGAACTGGACGGTGCCGCCGGCCGGGGAGGGGGTGACCGTCGCGGAGAGGTCGATCGGCTTGTTGACGGTCGCGGTGCTCAGCGCGGTCACCTTGGTCACCGTTGCCGTGTCGGTGGGAGCGGGGGCGTTCACGTCGATGGTCTGCGAGGCGGAGTTCGACGCCAGGAATCCGGCGCTGCCGGAGTAGGAGGCGCTGATGTTGCGGTGCCCGGTGGTGGTGAAGGTGTGCGCCAGGGTGGCCACGCCGCCCACGACCTCGACGGGTGCGCCGATCGGGGTGTTGTCGGCCTTGAACTGGACGGTGCCACCCGTCGGGGCGGGCGCGATGGTCGCGGAGAGACCGACGGCGGAGCCCGTGGTCGCGGTGGCGGGGATGGTCAGGGTGGTAGCGGTGGCGACGTCGACGGGGGCCGGGCCCTGGACGTCGACGGTCGCGACCGCGGAGGTGGAACCGGTGAAGCCGGTCGTGCCGCTGTAGACCGCGGTGATGGAGTGGGCGCCCGCGGTGGCGAAGGTGTGGCTGCGGGTGGCGTTGCCGCCTGCGAGGTTGACCGGTGCGCCGATGTTGGTGTCGCCGTCCTTGAACTGGACGGTGCCGCCGCTCGGGGCGGGCGCGACGGCCGCGCTGAGGTCGATCGCGGTGCCCGTGGTTGCGGTGGCGGGCGCGGTCACGGTCGTGGCGGTGGCCACGGCGGCCGCGACGACGTTGACGGTGGCCAGCGGTCCGCCGCCGGCGTTGAGCGCGCCACCGCTGCTGTCCTTGGGCACGCAGCGGGTGGGCGCCCACACGGTGCCGACGAACGGGGCGCTCGCCTTGGCGAGGGAGGTGCTGTAGTTCTCGTCGCTGTTGTATCCGGCGGCGTTCCCGCTCACCCGCAGCTTCGGGGTGATGGTGCCCGCGGCGCCCGCCACGACCGTGACGTCAACGGCGGGCAACTGGAAGACGCTGTTGCCGCCGGAGTTGCTGGTGCCGTCGAGGTTCTTCTTCAGCTTGGGGGCGGTGATGCCGCCCTCGCTGTTGCCGCTCGAGGACGGGCCGTTGCCGATGGTCTGGTTGTCGCCGGAGAGGCGCAGGATCGGGCCGGCGGCGTCGACGGTGCCGGAGGTGCTCACGCGAAGCACGTTCGGGGCGACCCCGCCGAGGTTGGCGCCGGTGCCGGCCGCCACGACGGCGTTCACGAACGTCGAGTTCGCGGGGATCTCGAAGTCGAACTTCAGCCGTGACAGTCCGGCGGTGGTGCCACCGGACTGGGAATCCGGGTAGGAGCCGGGGCCCGGCTGGATCCGGTAGGTGAACGTCTCGCCGGGCGCAACGGTCGCAGGCGCGGTCACCGAGGCCGACGCCGCGACAACCTGATGCTGGGGACCGGCGAGCGAGGTCGACGGCGTGGCCTGGCATGCGGTCTGGAAGTTGACGGTGCCGGCGTGCGCGGGCGCGCCGATGAGGGCGAGTCCTGCGGTCAGGGCGAGGACGCCGACGGGCGCCACGGAGCGGCGCAGGGTTGAGCTAGGCATGGTGACCCGGTCTTTCGGAGAGGGGGGTGAAACCAAAGATCCGAGTAGAGCACAGCCGGGTCAGCGAGGTGACGAGAATGAGTGAAATGATTGAACGTTTGTCCAGTCCCCTGGTTGGGGGCCGGGCCAGGAACGCCGAAGGGCGCCTCCGTGAACGGAGACGCCCTTCGGAAGGTCTGACGGGTCGCGCCGTGTGGCGCGCGCCCGGAGACTTGAGTCGCTTTAGACGGTGCGAACGCCGGTGGCCTGGGGGCCCTTCTGGCCCTGGCCGATCTCGAACTCCACGCGCTGGCCCTCGTCGAGGGACTTGAAGCCGCTGCCCTGGATCTCGGAGTAGTGAACGAACACGTCGGGTCCGTCACCGTCCTGCTCGATGAAGCCGAAACCCTTTTCGCCGTTGAACCACTTCACGGTGCCTTGTGCCACGTTATTACTCCTGTTACTGCGAGCCGGATCCTCAGGTCGAGAACCCTGGTCTCGAGTAAAGGATGCCACCTCGATGCCGCTCCGTCTACGGCGGGGAGTACTTTGTGGGGTTCTGAGCGCTCCTATCGGGGTGCCGGGCGCCTGCTTCCCACGAACTCGAGGGCCTCCCTGGCCAGCGAGATCCACGTCCGGTCGTCGTCCATGGTGACCGTCAGCCATTCCCTCATCGGCTGCCCCTTGCCGGCCTCGAACGTCCCGCCCATTCCGCTCCCGACCAGGGCCTCGACCCGGGCCCTCGGTAGCTTGACCACCAGTCGGCCGCCCGTGAGCATGGCGAAGATCGAGCCGTTGACCTTGAGCGCACCCGATCCGAAGCCCCGCCGGGTGCACTGTTCGGGCACCGTCACGCCCGCGAGGCCGGCGAACTCGTCGACCAGCGCGGTGAAGCGCTCCTCGGGGTCCACGAATCAATTCGACCGCGTTCGAAGGCCCCGCGCAACCCTGCCCGGCATCGCCGATTCGAGTAGTCGAGTACTCATGTGATATGGGTCGCGCGCCGGGAGACTGAGTGGTGGGCCCGCATGATCGAGGGCCGTTCCACGCGGAGAGCGCCATGAAAGACATAGCCGTGCTGTTGCCGGGTGGCACCGAGTCCGCGACGGTCGAGCTCCTGCCCCTCGAGTCGACCTTCTCCGACGGTGTGCCGCCGGACTTCTTCGCACCGGGAACGCGCCGTCCGTCGGCGACCGTGGACGGGCGCGACGACCGCCGATCGCGGCGGCACTCGAGCGCAGCGACCGTGCCATGGCAGGGAAGGACGCCGGTCGAACCGGGAGCAGATCGGCACGGCGGGGCGTGAGTCGAAAGGAATCGTGATGACGATCGTTACTCCCCGGCCCCGGGGAGGACAGGAAAGTGGCAGTGCCGCAGGGTATACGGGGACATTCGAAACGGAGCGCAGGCGACAGGCCGAGGCCGCCGAGCGGCGCGCGCGAGAGCGGGCCCCGCAACGGGGCGAGCACGTGAGCGTGCTGTCCGGGCCCGGCGGTGTCGCCGCGGCGGACACTCCCGAGCGCATCGCGAAACGGCTCGACCGGCTTAGCCGTTACTACGCCGGTGAGGAGCCGTCCGCACAGCCGACGGCTGACCCGCCGGAGGCCGTGGTCGAGGAGGCGCTGAACCGGATCAGTGACGTCGCCGACGTCGACGGCAGCGCCGAGGTCGTGCTCGAGAAGATCATCAACACAGCGGATTTCGTCGGTGTCCGGTATCTCGACGCCGGTGTGGCGGCGTCGCGCGCCGTCTGTCGGGTGGTCATTCGCGATGGGCGCGGGATCGACCAGGGCTTCGGGACGGGGTCGCTCGTCTCGCCCGCGCTGATGCTGACCAATCATCACGTGCTGCCGAACGCGGACACGGCCCGCAACAGTGTTGTCGAGTTCAACTTCCAGGACGGCATCGACGGCAAGGAACTGCCGAGGCAGACCTTCCCGCTCGACCCGGGAGCCTTCTTCGTCGCGGATCGTGAGCGGGACTTCGCCCTCGTCGCGGTTCGCGGCAGGCCCGAGTTGCTCGCGCCGTTCGGCTTCAACCGGTTGATCGAGTCGGAGGGCAAGTCGATCATCGGTGACTTCGTCACGATCGTTCAGCACCCAGGAGGAGCCAAGAAGCAGATCGCTCTGCGCGAGAACCGGATCGTGGACGTTCCGGAACGGTTCCTGCACTACTCGGCGGATACCGAACCGGGGTCTTCCGGATCTCCGGTCTTCAACGACCAATGGGAGGTCGTCGCCCTGCATCACGCGAGCGTGCCCGCCCCGGCGCACACCGAGTTCGGTGGTGTCCTCAACGAGGGGGTGCGGGTCAGCCGGATCCTCCAGCACCTCCGCGGCCTAGACCTGCCGCCCGCGTGGCGTCGACTCGTGGACGAGGTCATTGCCGCCGAACGGGTGGAGCGGGTGACCCCGGCGGAGGACCTGCCGATGTCCGACGCCACAAGGCGGGGGCAGAGTTCCCGCGAGGGCGAGGTGACAGTGCAGATTCCACTCGAGATCACCGTGCGTGTCGGTGCCTCCCGAGGCGACACCTCGCAGTCCGTGACAGGCGGATCGCCGCCGATTGCCGTCGGCGGATCGTCGATGCAGGCCGTCGGCGCCGAGCCGGAGGCGATCTCCATCGACCCCGACTACCGCAACCGCGGTGGCTACGACGCGGGGTTCCTGCGCGTACCGCTGCCGCTGCCAGAACACGGCGGGGCGCTGGAGGCGGTCGCCTCCGCGGAGCTGCGCTACCACCATTTCAGCGTCGTCATGCACCGGACAAGGGCGCTCGCGATGTTCACCGCGGTGAACATCGACGGCAAGCAGTCGCAGGACCTGCGGCGCGAGAGCGACCGCTGGATCCTCGATCCCCGGCTGCCCGCGAACCAACAGACCGGTGAGGCGGTCTACCGGGACAATCCCCTCGACCGTGGGCACCTGGTGCGCCGGCTCGACCCGGCCTGGGGTCCGTCCGCGAAGGCCGCGAACGACGACACCTTCCACTTCACCAATTGCTCTCCGCAACACCACGATTTCAACGCGGGCAGCACACTCTGGCTGGGGCTGGAGGATTACATCCTGAACAACGCCGACAACGCCGACATCGCGGTCAGCGTCGTGTCGGGGCCGGTGCTTGCGGCCGACGACCCGCACTACCGCGGGGTGTCCCTGCCCCGGCAGTTCTGGAAGGCCGTTGCCATGGTCAGGCAGGACGGTGAGCTGTCGGTCACCGGCTACCTGCTGAGCCAGGCGGCCCTGCTCGAGGAGTTCGCGGAGGGGGAGGAGTCGTTCTCGTTCGGCGCGTACCGCACCTTCCAGGTCCCGGTCCGGCGGATCGTCGCGTTGACCGGGCTCGGCATGGACGCGTACGTCGCGGCCGACCCGCTCGAGCGGATCGAGGCAAGCGCCCTGCCGAGGGAACTGATCCGCCCCCAGGACCTCATTCTCTGAAGGTCAACGCCCACAAAGGAGTTCATCGCCATGACAAGCAACGATCCCAGTGTCGGATTGCCGACCCGCCGCAAGTGCGGAGCGATGGAGGTGCACCGCAGGTTGCTGACCGAGTCGGAGTCGTACCGCATCGCGCGCTCGGAGATCGAGAATCAGACGATCGAGTTGGAGTCGACCGGTGCGGCCGCGGCCCGCGGCCTCGCCAGGATTCCGGTCGTCGTGCACGTGGTGGCGCACACCCAAGAGCAGAACATCTCCGATGCGCAGATACAGAGCCAGATCGAGGTGCTCAACCGGGATTTCCGTGCTGCCAACGCGGACGTGTCGACGGTGCCCGCCGTCTTCGAAGAGCTGGTCGGTGACGCGCAACTCGAGTTCTTCCTCGCCACCGCCGACCCGCTGGGGCGGCCGTCAACCGGCATCACCCGCACCTCGACGAACGTCGCCGCATTCGACCAGGGCGACGGCGTCAAGTTCGTCGAGAGCGGCGGGGCCACCGCGTGGCCGGCCGAGCGCTACCTGAACATCTGGGTCTGCCAGCTCGCGGACGGACTGCTCGGCTACGCACAGTTCCCCGGCGGCCCGGTCGCGACCGACGGCGTCGTCATCACGCACACCGGCTTCGGCACCGTCGGCACCGCGGCGGCCCCGTTCAACCTCGGCCGCACCACCACCCACGAGATCGGCCACTATCTCAATCTGTTCCACATCTGGGGTGACGACGGCACCGGCTGCCGCGGCAGTGACGAGGTCGACGACACGCCCAACCAGGCCGGTTCCAACGGCGGCATGCCGACCTTCCCCAGGGTCACCTGCAACAACGGCCCCAATGGGGACCTGTTCATGGACTACATGGACTACACCCACGACGCGGGGATGGTGATGTTCACCAAGGGGCAGGTCGCCAGGATGACGGCGTGCCTGGACGGCGTGCGCAGCCAGTTGTGGACCGAGCGGCACGAACCGGAACCGCGGCTCCCGCGAGTGGAGGCACCGGCAGGCCAGGCGTCTGCCGTCGGAACCTCCGCGTCCGCCATCGGTCAGCCGACGGTGGTCACCAGCCCTTCCGGTCGCATGGACGTGTTCGTGACGGGTACGGAGGGCGCCGTCCACCACAAGTGGTGGGACGGCTCCGGGTGGCGCCCGTCGCAGGACGGCTGGGAGTCGCTCGGCCGACCCGAGCCCGCCCCCCGAGCAGCCTGGCACCCGGGCGACGGTGAGGTGGCGGCCGCACCATCGGAAATGTCGGCCTCCACGTAGGCGCGGAGTACGGCATGACGGAAGTCTGTGGACGATGGGGCCATTCGTTCGAGGAGGACCACGACGGAATCCGGGTGTACCGGCCCGCCGGGTTCGACTTCCCGCGGGCGCGTGGCCGCGACGGGATCGAGTTCCGCCCGGACGGCTCCTACGTCGACTGGGCGATCGGCCGGGGTGACGCCACCGACGCCCGGGACGGGACCTGGGAGTCGAGTACCGAGAACGAGCGCCTCGAGGTGACCACGGCGGCAGGCGAGCACCGCGTCGTCCGGGTGGTCCGGGTCGACAAGGACCGATTGGAGCTGGATATCGGTGATGCACGGTGATCGTGGCCGGTTCATGCAGGCAGCGGACCGTCTTGCGTCCGGCCGGTCCGGTCGATGACTGCCCTTGCGCCCGGCGGGGGCCGGGCGAAGGATTGAACCCGTAGTGGCCGCCGCGCGGGCCGGGTGGTGCCCGCCGATCGGTGGACCGCGTCGGTCGGTCACCGGGATCCGTTGGGCCGGGGCCCATGCTCCGGCTCGAGGAGGCAGAGATGTTCATCCAAGTCGTCCAAGGAAAGGTGTCCGACGAGGAGGGTCTACGCCGGTGCATGGACCGGTGGGCGGAAGAACTGCAGCCGGGGGCGACCGGCTTTCTGGGCTCGACCAGGGGAATGTCCGATGACGGGACTTTCATCGTGGTGGCACGGTTCGAGTCCGAGGAGGCGGCCCGCCGCAACAGCGAGCGCCCCGAGCAGGGCGCCTGGTGGGCCGAGACGGAGCGCTGCTTCGAGGGCCCTGTCTCGTTCATGGACTGCCCTGAGGTGACCGAGTGGCTCGGCGGCGGCTCGGACGATGCCGGATTCGTGCAGATCATGGAGGGCCACACCAGCGACGCGGGCCGGATGCGGGAAGTGCTGACGCAGGCAGGCGACCAGGTGCACCAGCTGCGCCCGGAGATCGTCGGCGGAACCCTCGCCACCGACGACGGTGGCGGGTACGTCGAGACCATCTACTTCACGTCCGAAGCCGAGGCGCGCGCCCACGAGAAGATCGAGATCCCCGACGACCTGCGCTCGCTCTTCGAGGAAGAGGGCCGGCTGATGGGGGACGTGTCGTACTTCGACCTGCACGAGCCGATGCTCGTCACCGCGCGGCGGAACTGACGAATCCGAACCGCGGCGAAGCCCCCGGACCTGCCGGGGGCTTTCGTCTGCGGGCACCGACCGATTCCCGACACGGGCGGCGGCGAAACTGATACGGTTTCGCATCGGATGCAAGAATGTATCGAACTGCCCCGCGGTGAGTCGGGAAGGAGCGGCTGATGCGACTGGACGGCACGGCCGAGTCCGCGACGCCGAAGCGCGTGACGAAACGCCGCATCCAGACGCGGGAGCGCCTGCTCGACGCCGCGCTGCTCGTCTTCGCCGAGGAGGGCTTCGGGCGCTCGACGGTCGAGCAGGTCTGCGAACGCGCCGGCTACACGCGGGGTGCCTTCTACTCGAACTTCGCCTCCCTCGACGAGCTGTTCCTGGCGATGTGGGAGCAGCGATCGGCACAGATGCTCGCCGACCTCCGCGAAGCGGTGTCGGGCGAGTACACCGGGGAGTCGGGTGAGCTCGGTGTGGTGGAGTCCACCGCGCGGATTCTCGACGCGATCCCGATCGACGACCAGTGGTACCGGATCACCGCGGAATTCACCGCGCACGCCCTGCGAAACCCGTCGCTCAAGCGGGTGATGGCCGCCAGGGAAGAGGCCATCCTCGCCACGATCCTGCCGATCGTCGAAGCGGCACTGGCGCGGGCCGGGCGGCGGGCGACGGACCCGCAGGCCCTCGGTCGGGCGTTGGTGGCCGTGCACGACGGGACCACCGTCCAATGCCTGATGGAACCAGAAAGTGACACCGTCCGACGGGCGCGCACGAACCTGTTCGTGAGCGTGCTGCGCAACTACAGCGAGGAAGTGTGAATGTGAACGCCGATGTCATCGTGGTGGGGGCGGGCCTGGCCGGACTGGTGGCCACCCACGAGCTCGTGAAGGCCGGACGCCGGGTGCTGGTGCTCGACCAGGAGAATCGCAACAACCTTGGTGGACAGGCATTCTGGTCGCTCGGCGGCCTGTTCTTCGTCGATTCTCCCGAGCAGCGCAGGCTGGGGATCAAGGATTCCCACGAGCTGGCGCTTGCAGACTGGATGGGATCGGCCGGATTCGACCGCGAGCGCGAGGACCACTGGCCCCGGCAGTGGGCGCGCGCCTACGTCGACTTCGCGGCGACCGAGAAGCGAGAGTACCTGCGTGAGCTCGGGCTCAAGGTCGTGCCGACCGTCGGGTGGGCCGAGCGTGGCGGCGGAAGCGCGGCCGGGCACGGCAACTCGGTGCCCCGGTTCCACCTCACCTGGGGCACCGGGCCTGAGGTCGTGCGCATCTTCGCCGAGCCGGTTCTGGAGGGCGAGAAGCGAGGCCTGGTCGACTTCGAGTTCCGGCACCAGGTCGACGATCTGATCGTCGAGGACGGCGCGGTCGTCGGCGTCCGGGGGACCGTGCTGGAGCCGACGGACCTCGAGCGGGGCAAGGCATCCTCGCGAACCGCCGTGGGCGAGTTCGAGTTCCGTGCCAAGGCGGTGATCGTCACGTCCGGCGGCATCGGCGGCAACCACGAGCTGGTGCGCAAGAACTGGCCGACCGAGCGCGTCGGCCCCGCGCCGGAGACGATGATCTCGGGCGTGCCGGCGCACGTGGACGGCCGGATGCTGGCCATCACCGAGAACGCGGGCGGAAATATCGTCAACCGCGACCGCATGTGGCACTACACCGAGGGCATCGTCAACTGGGACCCGATCTGGCCGAACCATGCCATCCGCATCATCCCGGGCCCGTCGTCGCTGTGGCTCGACGCCACCGGGCGCCGGTTGCCCGCGCCGAACTTCCCCGGCTTCGACACGAACCAGACGATGAAGGCGATCCTGGCGACCGGGCACGACTACTCCTGGTACATCCTCACCCAGTCGATCATCGAGAAGGAGTTCGCGTTGTCGGGCTCCGAGCAGAACCCTGACGTCACCGGCAAGGACGTCAAGCTGCTGCTGCGCAGCCGGCTGGCCAAGGGGGCACCCGGTCCGGTCGAGGCGTTCAAGCAGCACGGCGTCGACTTCGTCGTGGCGGACAACCTGCGCGAGCTGGTCGACGGGATGAACAAGATCGCCCGCGGCCCGCAGCTCGACTTCGATCAGGTCGAGGGTGAGGTACTCGCCCGAGATCGCCAGTTCGACAACAAGTTCGGCAAGGACCTGCAGCGGATGGCGATCACCAACGCGCGGCAGTACCGCAGCGACAAGCTCACCAGGGTCGCCAAGCCGCACCGGCTGCTCGACCCCGAGCACGGACCGCTGATCGCGGTGCGCCTGAACATCCTCACCCGTAAGACTCTCGGTGGGCTCGAGACCAACCTGGACTCGCAGGTGATCCGCGCCGACGGCGAGCCGTTCGAGGGGCTGTACGCGGCGGGCGAGGTCGCCGGCTTCGGCGGCGGCGGGGTGCACGGCTACAACGCCCTCGAGGGGACCTTCCTCGGCGGCTGCATCTTCTCCGGACGCGCGGCGGGCCGGGCGCTGGCGCGGGAGCTGGCGTGACCGGCACGCGCACCGCGCTGGTGACCGGGGCGTCCTCCGGTATCGGCGCTGCGGTGGCGAAAGCTCTTGTCGGCCGGGGGTATCGGGTGTTCGGCACCAGCAGGAACCCCTCGTCGATCAGCGACCCCATCGCCGGCGTCGAGTACCTGGCCCTCGACCTGACCGACCCGGCGAGCATCGAGGCGTGCGCCGCAGCGGCGGGCGAGGTGGACGTCCTGGTCAACAACGCCGGGGAGAGCCAGAGCGGGCCGATCGAGGAGCTTCCGATGGAGGCGGTCGAGCGGCTCTTCCAGACCAACGTCTTCGGTGCGGTCCGGCTCACCCAGCTCGTGCTGCCCGGGATGCGTGCGCGCGGGTACGGGCGGGTCGTCATGGTCGGCTCGATGCTGGCCAGTTTCCCGTTGGCCTACCGCTCGTCCTATGTCGCCACCAAGGCGGCGATCAAGGGCTTCGCGACCGCGGCCAGGCGGGAGGTCGCGCCCTACGGCGTCGGGATCACCACGGTGGAGCCGGGGTCGATCAGCACCGGCATCGGCGAGCGCCGCACCCACTACCTCGCCGACGGATCGCCGTACACGGACGAGTACCGGACCATGATCGCCGCGCTCGACGCCAACGAGCGCGCGGGCATCACCGGGCAGAAGGTGGCCGAGACCGTCGTGAAGGCGATCGAGGCCGACCGGCCCAAGCAGCTCTACGCGGTGGGCAGCAACGCCCCGCTGACCTTCGCCCTGCGCCGCGTGCTGCCGCGGACGATGGTGGAGAAGCTGGTGGCGCGCCGCCACGGATTGCGCTGAGCCGCAACCCGTCACGGCGGTTCGACCGCCGTGACGGGTGCGAGCGGCGGTCCTAGCGCGGGACGTCGAGGATCTGCCCGGCCAGCTCGCGGGCGGAGGCCGCGGGGTCGGTATCGGGCCGGGTGACACCGGCCGCAAGCGTGCCGTCGATGAGCAACAGGAACTGATCGGCCGCGTGCGCGGGCCGCGGGTGCCCGAGGGCGACGAACTCCGCTTCGAGGAGCCGGTGCACGCGCTCGCGGTAGGCGCGGGTGACGGCGTGCCCTGGATGGTCGGGGTCGGCCAGCGCCAGGTCGGCGGCGAGATAGCGGCAGCCTCGGAAGTCGGGCTGGGCGATGACCTCGGCGAGCCTGTCGAGGATGGCCAGCAGGCGATCGCGCGGGTTCTCGCCCGCGGCGCGCATCGTCCGCTCGTAGTCGGCCTCGTCCTCGGCGGTGCTGCGCTCGAGCACGGCCGCGATCAGCCCGTCCTTGCCGCCGAAGTGCTCGTACAGGGAACGCCGCGCCACGCTTGCGGACTTGAGGAGCGTGTCGACGCCGACGCCCATGCCGTGGCTGTAGGTCAGCTCCTGGGCGGCGTCCAGCAGGCGCTCTCGTGGCCCTGGTGTGGTGCGGGTGCTCATGAGACCAGCCTTCCAGGTGTTGACGGGTAGATCAACCGTTCTATATATTCCGAGGAGACCGAACGTTCTATCTACTGATGGGATTGTCACCATGTCGCTCCGCACCACCACCGATGTCATCGATCTCTTCAACCAGGCCTTCATCGACGCCGACCCCGGGCTGCTCACCGACCTGATCGGCGAGGACTGCGTGATGGAGTCGGTCCAGCCGGCCCCGACCGGAGAACGCGTCGAGGGCCGCGTGGCCTGCCTGGCCTGGTGGGGAGCGCTCGTGGCGGACCGTGCCACCCAGTTCCTGCCCCAGGAGGTGGTGGTGGCAGGGGACCGGGCGACGATCCGCTGGCGGTACCGATTCGGCGACGGCCCCGCCGACTGGGTCGAGGGGGTGAACCTCATGCGGGTCCGCGACGGTCTGATCGTCGAGGCGCTCGGCTACAGCAAGACCGCGGGCGAGGTTCCGCTGGCTGCCGATGCCGGACACCGAACGGAGAGCGCCGATGCGTAGCTACCACGTCGACGAGGGGGCCGGGATCGACGGCCTGAAGATCCGCAGGCACGACGTCCCGGTCCCCGACCAGGGACAGGTCCTGGTCGCGGTGCGTGCCGTCTCGCTCAGCTACCGCGAGCTGCTGGTGCTCCGCGGCGACTACGTGCTGCCCGTGAAGCCGGACGTGGTGCCGGTGTCGGACGGGGCGGGCGAGATCGTCGCGGTCGGACCGGGGGTCCGCGCGGCCCGGATCGGTGACCGCGTCGCGGCCACCCTCTTCCCGAGCTGGCAGGACGGGCCGTTCGGGGCCGAGCACCTGCCGCAGCGGGGCGGCTCGCTGGACGGCATGCTCACCGAGTTCGTGGTCCTCGGCGAGGACGAGTTCGTCCCGGTCCCCGAGCATCTGTCCTTCGAGGAGGCGGCGACGCTGCCGTGCGTCGCGGTCACCGCGTGGAACGCCCTGACCGGTGACGGGATCGGCCTGCGGGCCGGGCAGACCGTGGTCGTGCAGGGATCGGGCGGGGTGTCGCTGTTCGCGCTCCAGTTCGCCAAGGCGCTCGGGGCCCGGGTGATCGCCACCACCAGCGGCCCGGCCAAGGCCGCCCGCCTGACCGAGTTCGGTGCCGACGCGGTCATCGACTACCGGGCCACGCCCGACTGGGCGAGCGAGGTCAGGGAGCTGACCGGCGGGCGAGGCGCCGACCGCATCGTCGACGTCACCGGATTCCTGGAGCAATCGCTCCTGGCGGTGGCGACCGCGGGTCATGTCGCCTGCGTGGGTTTCGTCTCCGACAACGCACCGCCGCCCCTCGACGCCCGGGTGTTGTTCGCCTCCGGTGCCACGGTGCGCGCGGTCGCGGTCGGGAGCCGCGCGCAGTTCCTCGCGATGAACCGCGTCATCGAGGCGAACCGGATCCGCCCGGTCGTCGACAGCGTGTTCGCCTTCGACGACGCGCCCGATGCCTACCGCCACTATGCCTCGGGCGCGGCCTTGGGAAAGGTCGTGGTCAGTCTGTGACCGCGACGGCGTCGATCTCGAACTGCATGTCCGGGAGGGCGAGCGCGGCAACCCCGGTCAGCGTCTGGGTCGGCGGCCGGTCACCCCATATCTCGCCGATCAGTCTGGCGACGACCGCGAGCTTGTCGGCGTCGTGGTCGACGATGTGGGTGCGGAGGGCGACGACGTGGCGGTGGTCGAGACCCGCCGCGGCCAGCGCGGTCCGCAGGTTCGCCAGCGACCGTTCGACCTGGTCGGTGAAATCGGGTGAGGTGACGTGGCCGTCGCCGTCGGAGGCGTACTGGCCGGCGATGAACACCACGTCTCCGCGCGTGCGGGCGACGTGGCTGTAGCCGAATCCGACCGGGTTGTGCAGGGTCTCGGGGTTGATGATCGAGTGCGACATCGCAGGTCCTTTCGGGGGAGTGGTCCGGTGAGGGCGGGGATCAGGCGCCGAGGCGGACGAGCATCTTTCCGGTGTTCGCCCCGCGCAGCACACCCATGAAGGCGGCGGGAGCCTGCTCGAGACCGCCGACGACGGTCTCCTCGGTGCGCAGGGTCCCGTCGGCGAGCCAGCCCGCGGCCAGGGGGACGTACTCCGGGAACAGGTGGAAGTACGAGCCGATCAGCAGGCCCCGCAGGGTCAGTTCCTTCGCGGCGGCCTGGAACAGGTTGGTGGGACCGGGGGCGGGTGCGGTGTTGTTGTAGGTGCTGATCGCGCCGACAAGGGCGACTCGGCCGCCGACCCGCGCCGACCCGATGGCCGCTTCGAGATGATCTCCGCCGACACTGTCGAGGTAGACGTCGATGCCGTCGGGGGCCGCCTCGGCGAGCCCCTCGCCCAACCGGCCGTCTCGGTAGTCGATCGCGGCGTCGTAGCCGAAGTCGGTGATCAGCTTCTTCGTCTTGATCGGACCGCCTGCCGATCCGATCACCTTGGCAGCGCCCAACTTCCGTGCGATCTGGCCGGCGACCGATCCCACCGCTCCTGCGGCCGCGGAGATGAAGACCACGTCACCTTCCCGCACCGGCGCGACCTCGGTCAGCGCGGCATAGGCGGTCAGGCCGGTCGTGCCGAGCACCCCGAGGTAGGCCTGGGCGGGCGCGATCGTGGTGTCGATGACGGTGGCGTCGGCCGCGTCGAGGACCGCGTACTCGCGCCATCCGAGGAAGTGGGTCACCGTCGCGCCGACCGGGATCGACTCCGACCGGGAGGCGACGACCTCACCGACCGCGCTGCCGTCGAGGGCGGCACCCAGCTGGAACGGCGGGATGTACGACTCGGCATCGTCCATGCGGCCCCGCATGTACGGGTCGACGGACATCCAGGTGTTGCGGACCAGGATCTGGCCCTCGCCGGGCTGGGGCACGGCGACCTCGACGAGTTCGAAGTTGTCCGGCCCTGGCTCGCCGACCGGGCGGGAGGCGAGGTGGATCTCACGGCCGGTGAGCGGGGTGGCGGCGGTCTGGTTCGCGGTCATGAGTCTCTCTTCTCTTGGTCGGTGTTTGTTCGCGTCGAGGCGGTTGCCGGTTCCTCCGGCCTCGCTGGAAACCACTGTGCCGACGGGCGCGCACGAACCGCGCACGGTTCGCTGGGGGGTCACGCACGGCGAACCATGAGAGGCCCGATCCGCTGGGTTACTGTGGCCGAATGCGCTTCGGGGTACTCGGTCCGCTCGCGGTGTGGACCGCCGACGGCGCCTCGGTGCGGGTCCCCGAGGTGAAGGTTCGTGCCCTGTTGACGGACCTGTTGGTGCACCACGGACGGCCGGTGACGGCCGCGCGGCTGGCCGACGACCTGTGGGGTGGGGACCTCCCCGGTAACCCGACGAACACCCTGCAGACCAAGGTCTCCCAGCTGCGCCGGGCCCTCGAGAGCGCGGAGCCGGGCGGCCGGGACCTGGTCGGGTACAGCCCGCCCGGCTACCTGCTGCGGGTCGACGCGGACGCCGTGGACGCGGGCCAGTTCGTCGCGCTGACCGCGCGGGCACGCGCAGCCGTCGATGCGCGCGAGCGGGCCGGGCTGCTCGCGGAGGCGCTGGCGCTGTGGCGGGGACCCGCCTATGCCGACTTCGCCGACGAGGGATTCGCGCGCGAGGCGGCCACCCGCCTGGAGGAACTGCGGCTGACCGCCCTCGAGGACCACGCCGAGGCCCGCCTCGAGCTCGGCGACCACGATCTGCTGGCCGACCAGCTGGGCCCGTCGGTCGCCGCCAATCCGCTGCGGGAGCGCCTCCGTGCCGCCCACGTCCGGGCCCTGTACCGGGCCGGCAGGCAGAGCGAGGCGCTGGCGAGCTACGGGCAGTTGCGGGAGGTGCTGGCCGAGGAGCTCGGTGTCGACCCCGGCCCGGACCTCGTCGCCCTCTACCACGCGATCCTGGACCAGGACCCGGGTCTCCATGCGGCACCGACTGCCGGGCCGCGCGCCCGCGACAACCTGCCCGCCGCGCGTAACGACCTGATCGGCCGGGCCGGGGAGCTGGCCGAGACCCGGGATCGGCTCGCCGGCGCCCGCCTGGTCACGTTGACCGGACCCGGCGGGGTGGGGAAGACGCGCCTGGCGCTGGCCGCGGCCGAGGCGTCGGCCGAGGGCTTCCCCGACGGGGTGTGGCTCGTCGAGCTCGCCGAGCTGCGCAGGCCGGCCGCTCCGGAGTCGTCGTCCACCCGCGAGGTGGCCGCGGCAGTGGCTGTGGCGCTCGGGCTCCGCGATGATGCGGCCGCCGGTCCACGCCCTGCGATCGAGTCCGCCGACCCGGCGAACCTCCTCGCGGGTGCACTGCGATCGAGGCGGTCGCTGCTGGTGCTGGACAACTGCGAGCATGTGGCGGACTCCGTTGCAGCGCTTGTGGATCTGCTACTGCGTCGCGCGCCCGGGCTTCGGGTCCTGGCCACCAGTCAGGAACCACTGGCCGTCGAGGGGGAGGTCCTGCTGGCCGTGCCCCCGCTGCACCTGCCCGACGTCGATTCCGACGCGGAACTCACGGCCGTGGCACGCTCCTCCGCCGTGCAGCTCTTCGTGGCGCGCGCCGCGGCCGCTGCCCCCGGGTTCACGCTCGACGCCGGGAACGCGCGCAGCGTCGCCGCGATCTGCCGCCGTCTCGACGGCATCCCGCTGGCGTTGGAGCTGGCGGCGAGCCGGGTGCGCGCGTTGGGGATCCACCAGCTCGCCGACCGGCTCGACGACCGTTTCCGGTTGTTGTCCGCGGGCAGGCGGGGCGCCCCGGCCCGCCAGCAGACCCTGCGGGCGGTGATCGACTGGAGCTGGGGCCTCCTCGACGAGCGGGAGCGAATCGTGTTGCGCCGCCTGGCGGTGCACGCGGGCGGGTGTGCCCTCGACGCCGCGGAGGCCGTGTGTGCCGGTGTCGGCGTCGACACCGTCGAGGTGCTCGATCTGCTGAGCCGTCTGGTCGACCGATCGCTCGTGGTGGTCGCGGACGACGGAGCGGAGCCGAGGTACCGGCTGCTCGAGTCGGTTGCGATCTACGGCCTCGAGCAACTGCACCAGTCCGGAGAGTATGAACAGGTTCGGCTGCAGCACAACGCATTCTATGCGGATCTTGCCGAACGGTCGGAATCGCGACTGCGGGACGGAGGCCAAGAAGCGAGCCTGCGCCGACTCGACGCCGAGGCGGCCAACGTCCGTGCCGTGCTCGACGGCGCCGCGGAGCACGGAGACGTGGACCTCGCGCTGCGGATCGCCGATGCGATGGCGTGGTACTGGTTTCTGCGCGGCAGGTTGTCCGAGGGGCGCCGGGCGCTCGACGCGGCGCTGGCGGTCCAGGGGGATGCCACGGCCGCCCGTGCCGCCAGGGCGGGCGCCTGGCTCGTCGGGTTCTCGATGCTGGTCGGCGAGGGCGCCGGCCTGGCGGAGCGGAGCCGGGCGGCGTTGCGGGCCTTCGACGGTACCGACGATCGCGGCGGGCGGGCGCGGGCGCAGTGGTTCCTGGCATACGTCTGTCTGCGGCTGGGCGCGCTGGACGTGAGCTCCGAGCTGATCAACCCGGCGATCGGGACCTTCCGTGAACTCGGCGATCGTTGGGGCATCGGGGCGGCGGAGCACGCCCGAGCGACCGCCGCACTGTTCCGCGGCGAACTCGACTCGGTCGGGCATCACGGCGCTGCGGCCGTGGCCCTGTTCGAGGAGTTGGGGGACGGATGGGGTCGGATGCAGGCCACCGACGTGCTGGCCGCGCTCGCGGAGATCGCCGGGGACTATCCGGAGGCCGCCCGCCTGCACCGTGAGGGGATCGGCCTCGCCGAGGACCTGCACCTGTGGGTCGATGTCTCCTACCGGCTGTCTGGACTCGGTCGAATCGCTTTGCTCACTGGTGATTTCGATGAATCCATGGACCTGCACGAACGGGCGATGCGCGTCGCCGCGGAACAGTCGCACCGGTTCGCCGAGCAGTTCGCCGAGGTCGGGCTCGCGCTGGTGGCCCGCAGGCGGGGCGATCTGGATACGGCCCGCGGGCATCTCCAGCATTGGCTCGCGTGGAATCGGCGACTCGAGGCCGCCCAGGGCGTCCCGTTCTACGGGGTGGTGCTGATCCTCGCCGAACTGGGCTTCAACGCCGAGCAGCGTGGCGAGGTCGAGGAGGCGTTGGCGCTGCACCACGAGGGACTCGCCGCCGTCCGGGAGACCGGCGACCCCCGCGCGATCGCCCTGGCGCTGGAGGGGATCGCAGGCGCGCACGCGTTGGGCGGCCGCCCCGAGCTCGCGGCGAGGCTGCTGGGAGCCGCCGCCGCGGCCAGGAGTTCGGTGGGGCAGCCGCTACCCGAGGCCGAGCGCGGCGACGTGAACCGGATCGAGGCCCTGATCCGGGACACCGTGTCCGAGGACGTGTTCGCCGAGGAGTTCGAGCGCGGCGCCGCCCGCGGGATCGGCGATGTCCTGGGCGATCCCGCGCTCGCCGCCGGGCGCGCGACGGTGCGGTAACGGGGCCCGGTTCCCGGCCGACAAACATACTGTCCGTGCTGTTCCACCTCTCCGAGAGGCAATCGACGATGAACCGCACCCTCCTCGCCGGGTCCTGCGCCCTGGCCGTCGGTCTCGGAACCCTGCTGGCCCCGGCCGCTGCGGCCAGGGGGCAAACTGGGCCGGAGATGTATCCGTGCAGCGATCACTTCGTGGTGCCACTGGACCCGCAGGCCTGGACCACCGACAAGATGGTCGTCATCAGCCCGTACGGCACCGATCGCATCTCCTGCGGCTCGTGGCACGGGTTCTTCTCTGTGGTGCAGGCCGATCCGCAGGGCAAGGTGCACGTCCTGCAGAACCTGCTCGCCGCCATCGCGTTCATCGGCTCGGGCTCGGGCTCCGGGGCCGAGTACGGGGGCGGGTACGAGGCCGGCAAGGTCTACGTCTGGCAGCCGTAGCTCACCCTATTGCTATCGAACGCATGTTCGAGTAGGCTTCGAGCATGGATCTCGGCGAGATGCTCTCCGCGCCACAGGATGTGGCCGCATGGCAGCTCGCCGACGCCGACCTCTTACGGCTGATTCCCGAGTTGTCCCTGCGGATGA
>NZ_JMLO01000031.1:0-76201 GCF_000686785.1 Rhodococcus sp. UNC363MFTsu5.1 | reverse complement strand
GAGGTGCGCACCGGAACGTCGCGCGGACGCTGCAGCAGGTTGTGGTGGGCGTCGTCCTTGGTGAACTTCCTCTCGATCCACGGGTAGGCGATCAGCACCGTGAACACCAGGCCCATGATGATCGCGACCGCGAACACCGCCGGGATCGTGTAGGTGCCCCACAGGTAGATCTCCCACGCCGGCCACAGCCGCGCCATGCCGTCGGTCCACATCATGTAGATGTCGGGCTGCACGCCCGCGGACACCTGGGACGGGTTGTACGGGCCCAGGTTCCAGATCGGGTTGATCTGCAGCAGTCCGCCCATCACGGCCAGCACGCCGAAGGTCAGTGCGAAGAACCCACCGGACTTGACCGCGAACACCGGGAGGATGCGGACGCCGACCACGTTCTGCTCCGTGCGGCCGATGCCGGGGAAC
Organism: Rhodococcus sp. UNC363MFTsu5.1; assembly: GCF_000686785.1. Lineage (NCBI taxonomy): Bacteria > Bacillati > Actinomycetota > Actinomycetes > Mycobacteriales > Nocardiaceae > Rhodococcus > Rhodococcus sp. UNC363MFTsu5.1. The sequence continues at coordinate 75,784 of NZ_JMLO01000031.1, read as the reverse complement.
TGGGTGTGCTTCTGGTACCAGACCAAGGCCAGGTGCGCGCCGATCAGCGCCAGGATGATGCCGGGCAGCAGCAGCACGTGCGCCACGTACAGACGCGGGATGATCAGATCGCCTGGGAAGTCGCCGTCGAAGATCAGCCACTGCATCCAGGTGCCGACCACCGGGATGCTCAGCGTGATGCCCGACAGCGCGGCGCGAAGGCCGGTTCCCGACAGCAGGTCGTCGGGGAGCGAGTATCCGAAGAAGCCCTCGAACATCGCCAGGATCAGTAGCAGGCAGCCCATGACCCAGTTCGCCTCACGCGGGCGTCGGAACGCGCCGGTGAAGAAGATGCGCAGCAGGTGCACGATGATCGCCGCGGCGAACATCAGCGCCGCCCAGTGGTGGATCTGCCGGACGAACAGGCCGCCGCGAACCTCGAACGAGATGTTCAACGCGGTCTCGTACGCCCGGGACATCTCGACGCCGCGCAGCGGCTGGTAGGCGCCGTCGTAGATGACCTCCGTCATCGACGGGTCGAAGAACAGCGTCAGGTAGACACCCGAGATCAGCAGGACGATGAAGCTGTAGAGCGCGATCTCGCCGAGCAGAAATGACCAGTGCGTCGGGAAGACCTTGTTGATCTGCCTACGCACGCCTGCGGCAAGGTGGTACCGAGAATCGGTGCTCTCGGCCGCCTTGGTGGCGTGAGCGGAGACCTTGGACCCGCGACGGCTCATGTCGTGGCCCCTCTCCCACAGGAACCGCAAGTCCAGCGTCGAACCCGTGTCCGGCCTAGGTCGTGGGCGCAGCGGCGACCTGGCAGGGCCGAACTTGAGCGCGCAGCGCACACGCTTTCTCAACTACTCAGTGCTCTTGCAGTTTAGTCCTGGCGGCGTCCCGGGTGAAGGGATACCCGGCACGACTCCGGCGCGTCTGCGGGCCCTGTACCTGCGCCGACTCCGCGATCACCGTCCTCGCACCGGGTAGGGATCCATCGCCCCGCCCACGCCCTCGGCCATGTGATCCGGGAGCATCCGGGTGGCCGGCTCGCCGTGCCCGCTCGCCTGCAACCGAGCAAGCGAGCGCAGGCGGGTGATCGGCGCGGCGATCCTCAGCCCGTCTCCCCGGACAGGAGCTTCGTGATCGGGGCCATATCGAAATAGTCTCGCCACGAGATGATTTCGCCCGACTCGATCTCGAAGATGCCCATCACAGGCAATTCCACGTGCCGGCCTCCGAGGTCGAACCGGTCGGTGCGTTCGTTCAGGACGACGGCCCCGTTGACAGCCTGGTGGTGGATGGTGAACTCGATGCCCCCGAACGCCGAGATGAAGCCGTGCAGGAAATCGGCGATGGCGGCGCGTCCGTACAACGGTTCCATCGGAATGTTGTGGTACACAGCGTCTTCGCTGAAATAGCCGGCGATCGTCGCCGCGTCTCCGTCCTTCCACTCGGCACAGAAGGCGGTGACGAGGGCTCCTGGGTCGATGTGCGGGTGTGTGGTGGGGGCATCCTGGGAGGCGGTCATTTCGAGGTCCTCTCTGAGGCTGAATCAAGTTGTGGGTCAGTTGATCTGGAGTGGAAGGCTGAGATGACGCCGAACGAAGATGCTCGGCACCCAGGCCGCGTCGTCGGCGAGGGCGATATCGGAGCTGCGCTCGATGAGCATCGTGACCGCGGCCAGCGCCTCCATCCGCGCGAGCGCCGATCCGACGCAGAAGTGCGTGCCCTTGCCGAAGGCGAGGTGGGAGCGGATGCTCGGGCGATCGAGGACGACCTCGTCGGGACGCTCGAACCGTGCCGGGTCGCGGTTGGCCGAACCCCACAGCAGGAGCACGTGACTGCCCGCGGGCAGCGTCACCCCGCCCAGCGTGGTGTCCGCCACGACGTGCCGATGATGCGCCCGGAACGGGGACTCCAGCCGGAGCGCCTCGTCCAGGAAATGGTCGATGAGGGCGGGGTTGTCGCGGAGCCGGTTCTGGACCTCCCGGTTGGTTGCGAGCAGCCGCGCCGAGTTGGCGATCAGCCCCGCGGTGGATTCGCCGCCCGCCCCGACCAGCTGCACCAGGATCAGCACCGCGACATCGTCGGTGAGATCGCCGTCGGCGCAGGCGCGCGCGAGGACACCCATGAAGTCGTCCTGCGGGTCCTTCTTGGCCCCGATGAACTGGGTGTGCAGGTAGCCGGCCAGCTCGACGGAGGAGGTCACCAGCTGACCGAGCCGGTCCGCGGTGACCACTCCGCCGAGCAGCTCGGTGCTGTCGTACGCCCAGGTCAGCAGCTGCGGGACGTCGCTCTCGGGCAGCCCGACGAGGTCGGCGATCAGCGCGAGGGGGAGCTTGTCCGCCATGCCGGTCGCATAGTCGATCCGGCCGTCCCGCAGGCCCTCGCCCCACAGCCGGTCCGCCAGGAGGTCGACCGTCGGACCCAGCGCGCGAATCCTCTTGCCGAGCGTCTGCAGCACCAGCTTGCGGTGGTGGGCGTGGGTCGGATCGTCGGCGGTCGCGAGGACATGGATCGCCTGCCCGCCGCCGTCCATGTCGAAGGTCAGCGGCGGCCCGTCGGACTGCTGGACGAGGACGCCGGTCAGGTTGGAGGAGAAGTCGTCGACGCGGGTCGCGGCCTCGGTGACGAGGTCCCAGGTGGACACGAGGTAGAAGTCGGTTCCGGGGACGCGATGGACGGGCGAGTCCTCCCGCAGCGCGCGGTACAGCCGGTTCGGATCGTCGAGATTCGCGGGGTCGAAGATGTCGATCCCCTCGAGCGGCAACGCGGTCATCGAGGCTCCCACCGGTAGTAGAACGGGTTTCAGATGCACCACCGTCCACCCGGTGCCGAGGACCTGTCAAGGGCGAGGCAGAAGATGAGATTGTGCTGTGTGACCTGCTCGAACGGGAAATCTCACGCTGCCGATCCGGTGTGGCGCCGTCGCAGCTCACGGCGGTGAGACACGGGATGAGTTTGTAGACTGAGCGACAAATTTGTCTCACCTTGAGATGAACCCGAGACAGCGTTCGGAGGCGTTTCGTGGACGAATCGGACGCGGGGTCGGATTGGCTGGCCGGCGGCAACCGGCGCGCGCTCGCGGTGGCGAGGATCCATGCCGCCGCGGCGGAGTTGTTCCTGGAGCGGGGACTCGATCGGGTCAGCGTCGAGGACGTCGCGGCCAGGGCCGGGTGTTCCCGGGCGACCCTGTACCGCTACGTCGGCGGCAAGTCCGCGCTGGTCGGCGGAGTCGTCGCCGCGGCAGCGTCGGCGGTGGCTCAGCAGGTCGCGGCAGCGGTCGAACCGCTCAGTGGTTCCCGCCGGATCGTCGAGGCGATCCTGATCTCCGTCGCCGCCGTGCGAGCCGATCCGGCGCTCGCCCAGTGGGTGACCAACTCACGGACCGGCCGCGGCGACGACTATCTCGCGTCGTCTCCCGAACTCGGCAGGGTTGCGACGGCGTTGACGGGCATCGCGCCCGACTCGGAGGCCGCGCAGTGGGTCGTGCGGGTGGTCATCTCGCTGCTGACCGTCCCGGCGGGCGACCCGGCGACCGAGCGCCGGCTCGTCGAACGCTTCGTGGAACCGGCGTTCCGCTAGCGCGGCCCGGCCGATGCAGCTTGACGGCGGGGTTCGGCGCGCCAAGATTGGACGAACGCGAGCGACCGACGTGGGAACGGGGGGAGACAGATGACGGCCGATGACGTCCTGGCCCGGCCGGACGCGTTGTCGGAGGTCCTCGAGACCATCCGGTTGCGCGGCGATCAGATCCACCGCCTGGAGTCGGTCGCGCCGTTCGCCGTCGCACCTGCGGGCAACCTGCGGGCGCTGTACCTGGTCGAGCGCGGCGAGGTCGTCATCCGGTTCGGCGACACCGCAGCGCCGATCACGCTCGGCGCCGGAGACGTGGCCCTGCTTCCGCACGGCCGTGCGCATTCGGTGGAGAGCAGCCAGGGCGCGGCCGATCGCGATCGCGCCGCGCGGTGGCTGCGCGGCACGTTCAGCCTCGACGAGGTGCCCGCCGCTCGCCTGCTCGCGGTCCTCCCGACCGCCATCGAGCTCCACCAGGGGCCAGGAACCCGGTTCGAGTGGTTGGAGGTGAGTGGCCGACTGCTCGGTGAGGAGGTCACCAACCCGAAGCCCGGGTCCGCCGTGATGGTCTCCCGCATCCTGGACCTGCTCTTCGTCCAGATCCTGCGGGCCTGGGCGGGCAGCGGGGTCGCCGAGGGCGGCTGGCTGACCGCCGCCATGGACCCCCAGGTCGGTAAGGCGCTCGAGGCCCTCCACCGGGATCCGGCCCGAAACTGGAGCGTCGAGGGGCTGGCGCACCTGGCGGCGCTGTCCCGTTCCGCCTTCGCCGAGCGGTTCACCCGCCTCGTCGGGCAGACACCGGGCGCCTATGTCACCGAGCGCCGACTGGACCGCGCCACCGAGCTGCTGAGGCACAGTTCCACGCCGGTCGGCACCATCGCGACGATGGTCGGCTACGAGTCCGACGCCGCGTTCAGCCGGGCCTTCCGGAAACGCTTCGCCACCTCACCGCTCCGGTGGCGACGAACCCAGTCGTCCACTCCGGAGCGGTGAGGCGGTCCCGGCTAGCGGGGAATGCCGAGCTGACCGATCCCGACCGAGATGGTTGCGGTCTTGGAGATCTCCGAGCCCGACGGCTGCGCCTGGGTGACCACCTTGCCGACCTGATCGGTCTCCAGGGTGGCCTCGGGATGCTGAACGAGCTGGCTCGATGATCCCGTCCAGCCCGCGCGCCGCAGGGAGTCGAGCGCCTGCGACACGCTCTGGTTGTTCAGGTTGGGCATCGTGACCATGTTGCCGTTCGACACCCGGATCTTGACCGTGGCGCCCTTGGTCGCCGCGCTGCCGCCGGTCGGGTCGGTGGAGACCACCTCACCCTTGGGCCTGCCGGAGTCGATGTTCTCGACCTGGACCTTGAAGCCGGCACCCTCGATGTTCGGCTGCGCGACGTCGAGGGTCTGGCCGACGACGTTCGGGATCCGGATCTGTTCCGGTCCGCTGCCGAGGGTGATCTTCACGGTGCCGTCCAGCGCGACGTTCGACCCGGCGTCCGGCTTCTGCGAGACCACCTTGTCCAGCTGGTCTTGCGTCGACGTGGCCGTGCTCACCGTCGGGTCCAACTGCAGCCCGATCGCGTTCAGTGCCTGCGCCGCCTGCGCCTGCGTCATGCCGGTGAGCGTCGGGACCTCCACCTCCTGCGGACCGGTGGACACGTCGAGGGTCACGGTGGTGCCCTCGTCGGCCCTGGTCCCCGCGACGGGGATGCTGGTGATGACGTTGCCCGAGGCCACCTCATCGCTGGGCTTCGGCTGCGTCTGTACCCGGAAACCGAGGTCCTGCAGCGCGTTCTGGGCGTCCTGCGCGGACTGGTTGGTGACGTTCGGGACGGTGACCTGCGCGGCCTTCGAGCCGGGGCCGAGCGACCACAGGAACGCGCCGACGATGCCGATCACCGCCAGCGCCGCCACCGACAGCAACACCGCGCGTACGGCCTTGCGGCTGCGCGGTTGGCCGTCCTCGGGCCCTGGCCCGGCCGCCTGCGCCACCGGCGGGGGCGAGGTGGGGGGCGCCCCGTACCGGTTCGGCGCGTCGACAGCACCGAGGATCGTGGTGCGGTCCTCGTCGTTCATCACCATCGGCGCGCCGGGACGCTGACCGCCGAGCACCCGCACCAGATCGGAACGCATGTCGGCGGCGCTCTGGTACCGGTTGGCCGGGTTCTTGCTCATCGCCTTGAGGATCACCGAGTCGAGCTCGCGCGGCACGTTCGAGTTCACGCTCGACGGCAGGGCCGGGTCTTCCCGGACATGCTGGTACGCCACCGCGACGGGGGAGTCGCCCTTGAACGGCGGTTCCCCGGTGAGGATCTCGAACAGCACACAGCCGAGCGAGTACACGTCCGAGCGGGCGTCGACCTGTTCACCACGCGCCTGCTCGGGCGAGAGGTACTGCGCGGTGCCGATCACCGCGGAGGTCTGCGTCATGGGGCTGGACGCGTCGGAGATGGCGCGGGCGATGCCGAAGTCCATCACCTTCACCGCGCCTGCGCGGTTGATCATGATGTTGGCCGGCTTGATGTCGCGGTGCACGATGCCGTTGCGGTGGCTGAAATCCAGCGCCGCACAGACGTCGGCGATGACCTCCATCGCGCGCCGGGCCTGCATGGGGCCCTCGGTGCGGACGATGTCGCGCAGCGTGTCGCCGTCGACGTACTCCATCACGATGTACGGCAGCGGACCGCCCTCGGTCTCGGCCTCGCCGGTGTCGTAGACGGCCACGATGGCCGGATGGTTCAGTGCCGCCGCGTTCTGCGCCTCGCGGCGGAAGCGAAGGTAGAACGTGGGGTCGCGGGCGAGATCGGCGCGCAGCACCTTGATCGCCACGTCCCGGCTCAGGCGCATGTCGCGGGCGAGGTGCACCTCGGACATGCCACCGAAGCCGAGGATCTCGCCCAGCTCGTAGCGGGAAGAGAGCTTGCGGGGTGTGGTCATGGCTGTCCTTGAGGGGCCGGCTCGAGTTCTTCCGGCGTGGTCGTGGCGGTGGTGGTGCGGCGGGTCGTCGTTGTCGTGGTGGTCGTCGTCGTGGTTGTCGGTTCCGTCGTGGTGGTCGTCGGTTCCGTTGTGGTGGTGGTCGTCGTGGTTGTCGGTTCCGTCGTGGTGGTCGTCGGTTCCTCTGTCGTGGTCGTCTGTTCCGTCGTGGTGGTCACGGGCGGGCGGGTGGTTGTGGTGACCACCGGCCGTGACGTGGTCACCTTCGGCGGCGTCGGATCGCTTGGCCCTCCGCCACCGCCGAACAGAAGGATTCCCACGGAGATCAGCAGGGCCGCGAGCAGCAGTCCGCCGCCGCCCCACGCCAGGATCTTCTGTCCCTTGGTCATGCCCGTCGCCACCGCCGGCACCGACCCGGAATCGGGGCCAGCATATTCGCGCTGGGACGTGGGCAACATCTGGGTCCCGACGATCGGCGGCACCACGCCCGTCCCCGGTCGCGGCGGCAGGCCCGCTCCTGGCAGCGGCGGCCGCGCGCCGGACCTGACCACGGCGACCGCGTCGGCGAACTCGCCGCCGCTGCCGTACCGCGCGGCCGGGTCCTTGGCCATCGTGATGTCGATCAGCTCGCGCACGTTGGGCGGCAGATCCGCAGGCAGCGGGCTCGGCACCTCCTGGACGTGCTTCATCGCCACCGTCAGCGCGCCGTCGCCGACGAACGGGCGCCTGCCGGCGAGGGCCTCGTAGCCGACCACGCCGAGCGAGTACACGTCACTGGCCGGTGAGGCGTCCTGTCCGAGTGCCTGTTCGGGTGCGATGTACTGGGCGGTGCCCATCACCATGCCGGTCCGGGTCACCGGGGAGGCCTCGACGGCCTTCGCGATACCGAAGTCGGTGATCTTCACCTGGCCTGCTGGGGTGATCAGAATGTTGCCCGGCTTGACGTCGCGGTGCACCACGCCCGCCTCGTGCGCCACCTGCAGGGCGCGGCCGGTCTGCTCGAGCATGTCGAGCGCGTGCGGCAGCGCCAGCCGGCCGACCCGCCCCAGCACCGCGTTGAGCGGTTCTCCGTTGACCAGCTCCATCACCAGGTACGCGGTGGACTGGCCGACGCTGTCGAGCGTCTCGCCGTAGTCGTAGATCCCCGCGATGCCAGGGTGGTTGAGCTGGGCGGTGGTGCGGGCCTCCGTGCGGAAGCGCTCCAGGAACTCGGGGTCGGCTGAGTACTCCGACTTGAGGACCTTGACCGCGACCCGGCGGTGCAGGCGGTTGTCGGTGCCCTCCCAGACCTGGCCCATGCCGCCGGTGGCGATCAGCCGCTGCAGCCGGTACCGGTTCGCGATCACCGCGCCGTTGTTCAGACTCATCTCTCAGCCCCCCTGCCGCAGTCCGGCTTCGATGACGGCCCGCCCGATCGGTGCCGCGACCGAGCCGCCGGTCGCGGCCAGGGCGCGGTCGCCGCCGTTCTCCACCAGCACCGCAATCGCGATCTCCGGGTTCGCCGCGGGAGCGAACCCGATGTACCAGGCGTGCGGCGGGGTGTTGCGGGGATCGGTGCCGTGCTCGGCGGTGCCGGTCTTGGACGCGATCTGGACGCCGGGGATCTTGTTGCCGCCGCCGGTGTTGTTCTCCGAGCCGATCATCAGGTCGGTGAGCGTTGCCGCCACCTGCGGGGACACCGCCTGGCCCAGCGACTCGGGGTGGGTGGTCGCCAGGTTGGACAGGTCGGGACTCTGCAGCTGGGCCACGACGTGCGGCTGCATCCGGACGCCGCCGTTCGCGACGGTCGCGGCGATCACGGCGTTCTCCAGCGGCGTCAGCGAGACGTCGCGCTGGCCGATGCTGGACTGCCCGAGCGCGGCGTCGTCGGGGATGGATCCGACGGTGCCGTCCGCGACCGGCATCGGGATGCCGGGCGAGTCGGGCTGGATGCCGAACCCGGCGGCCTTCTCCTTCAGCGCGTCGGCGCCGGTCCGGATGCCGAGCTCGACGAAGGCCGTGTTGCAGGACCTGGCGAAGGCCTCCCGCAGCGAGGCGGTCGGGCCGCCGCCGCAGGTGCTCCCGTTGTAGTTCTCCAGTGTGGTGTTGGTGCCGGGCAGCGTGATGTTCGGTGCCGCGGTCAGCTGCTCCTCCGGGTTGGCGCCGTTGCTCAGCGCGGCGGCGGTGACCACCACCTTGAACGTGGAGCCGGGGGGATACGACTGCGAGATGGCCCGGTTGAGCAGCGGCTTGTCCTCGTCCTCGTTCAGCGCCTCCCATGCCTGGGTGCTGACGGCGCCGTCGTGGCTGGCCAGCAGGTTCGGGTCGTAGCTCGGCGTGCTCACCATCGCCAGCACCTCGCCGGTGCTCGGCTTGATCGCGACCACCGAGCCGGTGTAGCCCTTCGCGGTGAGCTGGTCGTACGCCACCTGCTGGACGACCGGGTCGAGGGTGGTGACCACGTTGCCGCCGCGCGGGTCGCGCCCGGAGACCAGGTCGAAGAACCGGCGCCCGAACAGCCGGTTGTCGGAGCCGTTGAGCACCTGGTCCTCGGTCCGTTCGAGTCCCGTGCTGCCGTAGAGCATCGAGTAGAAGCCGGTGACCGGCGCGTTGGCGAACGGGCTGGACGGTGCCGCCGGGTTCGGCGGGTACGTGCGCAGGTACTTGTAGCGGTCGTCGGTGGGGATCGACGCGGCCAGCACCTGGCCGCCCGCCGAGATCTGTCCGCGCTGGCGCGAGTACTCGTCGAGCAGGACCCGGGAGTTACGCGGATCGGTGCGCAGGTCGTCGGCCTTGATGACCTGCACGTACGTGGCGTTGGCCAGGAGTGCCACCACCATCACCATGACCGCCATCGCGACGCGTCGCAGGGGCGTGTTCATGGGCGCCTCAACATTTCGGTCGGTGCGTCCGCGATGGGGGCGGGTCCCTTCTTCGTTGGCTTCGGTGGGGTCCGCGCCGAGTCGGAGATCTTGATGAGCAGCGCCAGCAGCAGGTAGTTCGCCAGCAGCGAGGACCCGCCGTACGACATGTACGGGGTGGTCAGGCCGGTCAGCGGGATCAGCTTGGTCACGCCGCCGACGACGACGAAGACCTGGATCGCCACGGTGAACGAGAGCCCGGCCGCGAGCAGCTTGCCGAAGCTGTCACGCACCGCGAGCGCGGTCCGCAGCCCGCGGATGACGAAGATCAGGAACAGCATCAGCACGGCGGCCAGGCCGATCAGCCCGAGCTCCTCGCCGATCGTGGCGACGATGAAGTCGGTCTTCGCGAACGGGACCTGGGACGGGCGCCCGCTGCCGAGGCCGGTGCCTGCGAGCCCGCCGGTTGCGAGCCCGAACAGCGACTGCGAGATCTGGTACCCGGTGTTGTTGTAGTCGCCAAGCGGGTCGAGCCAGGTGTTCACCCGGACCCGGACGTGGCCGAAGAGCTGGTAGGCGAACACGAACCCGAGCGCGAGCAGCCCACCGCCGATCAGCAGCCATCCGACCCGTTCGGTGGCGATGTAGAGCATCACCAGCACGGTGCCGAACAGCAGCAGCGAGGTGCCGAGGTCCTTCTCGAGCACCAGCACGCCGATCGAGACGACCCAGGCGACGAGGATCGGCCCGAGGTCACGGGCGCGCGGCAGGTCCATCCCGAAGAAATGCCTGCCCGCCGTGGTGAACAGCTCGCGCTTGGACACCAGGACCGAGGCGAAGAAGATGATCAGCAGGATCTTGGCGAATTCTCCTGGCTGAATGCTGAAGAACGGCAACTTGATCCAGATCTTGGCGCCGTTGACCTCGGACATGGATGCAGGCAGCACCGCGGGGAGGGCGAGCAGCACCAGGCCCGCCAGGCCGAGGGTGTAGCTGTAGCGCGCCAGTAGTCGGTAGTCCTCGAGGAACACCAGTACCGCGATGAAGCCGGCGATCGCGAGCGCGGTCCACAGCACCTGCTGATTGGCGTCGGGGGAGGGGATCTCCCACCCGAACGAGGCCGCGGTCGCGGCGTCGGCGAGGTCGAGTCGGTGGATCAGCACGAGTCCGAGGCCGTTGAGCAGCGCGACGATCGGCAGCAGCAAGGGGTCGGCGTACGGCGCGAACCTGCGCACCGCGAGGTGGGCGACGACGAACAGGACCGCGTAGGCGAGCGCGTATTTGGCCAGGTCGAGGGTGATCTTCTGCTCCTGGCTCGCCTCGACCAGGATCAGCGACAGGGTGGTGATCGCGATGGCGCAGCAGATCAGCAGCAGTTCGACGTTGCGTCGGTTCGATTGCACGGGTGCGGGCGCGAACCCTCCGGCCGGACTCGGGAAGGAGGGCCCCGACGGTGCCGCGGAGACAGACATCAGCGGCCGGTCCTGCAGTTCTGCCCGGGCACCTGTGCCTGAGCCAACTCGGAGGGGGTGGGCGTCGGCGGCGCCGCGGAGGGCGGCGGTTGGGTGGTCGGCGTGGGCGTGGCACCGGGGGCGGCGGGTGCGCCGGTCGCCGGGGGAGCGGGAGGCGCGGGGGTGATGGTCTGGCACACCGGGAGCAGGTCGGCGGTGGCGAGACGGCTCATCTGCCGCTTGGCGTCATCGAGGCTGCCCGATGGCAGGCCCGCCCGCACCTGTTCACGGGCCGAGGGCTGCAGGTCGTCGACCATCAGCAGGGTGCAGTTCGTCGGCTCGGCGTCCGGGGTCACCAGGCTCAGCGAGCCGCTGTTGGTGATGCACCCGACGAGGTTCGCCTCCTGCAGCGAGTACCCGAACACGGAACCGGGGACACCACGCAGCACGGTCACCCGGCTGTCGTCCGCACCCACGTAATAGTTGCTGCGGATCAGGCTGCGCCCGATCACGAGCCCCACGACCACGACGGCGATCAGCCCCAGCCCCAACAGGATCCAGGTCAGCCGCCGCTTCGGCTTCGCGGTCTCGGTGTCGACCGGGCCGGTCACCCGACGCGGGGTCGCCCGCGGCGGGCGCATGGCCGCGGCCCGTCCCGCGGCGGTGTCCGGCGGCGGTGAGTCTTCCTCGTCCTCGTGGGAGGCGGCGCCGGCAACGATGGGATGGCTCTGGCCGTAGTCGAGGTCGATGACGTCGGCGACGACCACCGTGACGTTGTCGGGTCCGCCACTGCGCAGCGCCAATTCGATCAGCCGGTCGGCGGACTCGCCGTGCTCACCCTCGCCGAGCACCTCCGAGATCGTCTCGTCGCTGACGACATCGGAGAGTCCGTCGGAGCACAGCAGGTACCGGTCGCCTGCGCGGGCCTCCCGGACCGTGAGGGTCGGCTCGATCTCGTTGCCGGTCAGCGCCCTCATGATCAGCGAACGCTGCGGGTGGGTGTGCGCCTGCTCGGCGGTGATCCGTCCCTCGTCGACGAGGGACTGGACGAAGGTGTCGTCGCGGGTGATCTGGGTGAGCACGCCATCGCGCAGCAGGTACGCGCGCGAGTCGCCGATGTGCACGAGGCCGAGCCTGCTGCCCGCGAACAGGATCGCGGTCAGGGTGGTGCCCATGCCGTCGAGTTCGGGCTCCTCCTCGACCTGATCGGCGATGGCGGCGTTGCCCGCGCGGGTGGCCGCCTCGAGCTTGCCGAGCAGGTCCTCGCCTGGCTCGTCGTCGTCGAGGTGCGCGAGGGCCGCGATCATCAGCTGGGAGGCGACCTCGCCCGCGGCGTGGCCGCCCATGCCGTCGGCGAGCGCGAGCAGACGGGCGCCCGCGTACACGGAATCTTCGTTGTTCGAGCGCACCAGGCCACGGTCGCTGCGCGCCGCGTAACGGAGGACGAGGGTCACGGGCGCAGCTCGATCACGGTCTTGCCAACGCGAACCGGGGTACCGAGGGGCACCCGCACCGCGGTGGTCACCTTCGCCCGGTCCAGGTAGGTGCCGTTGGTCGATCCGAGATCCTCCACGTACCAGTCGGTTCCGCGCTGAGAGAGCCGGGCGTGCCGGGTGGAGGCGTAGTCGTCGGTGAGCACGAGGGTGGAATCGTCGGCCCGCCCGATCAGGACGGGCTGCGAGCTGAGCGTGATGCGGGTGCCCGCCAGCGCGCCCTGCGTGACGATGAGGAACTTGGCCACCTTCGGCTTGCCGAACGAGGGCAGCACCGAGGAGCTACGCGAATACCGGGGCGGCACACGCACACCCGAGGCGGCGTAGACGTCGCTGCGGAGGGCTCGGAGCACGCCCCAGACGAACAGCCACAGCAACAGCAGGAAGCCCGCCCTGGTCAACTGCAGGATGAGTCCCTGCACGGCGGTCCACCTCCTCATTCGTGGCGATCGGGTGGTCCCGAACTCCGGCTTTTTACTGGCAGCATCTTATGGCGATGCGGCCTTTGTCGATCGCTATATGGGTGCGCAACCACCATACGGAATCCGAAGGGGCTTCCGCTGGTTCGGTTGTTACCGCCGTGGCGGGTCAGAGGATACGGACCAGGATCTCGGAGTTGCCCGCGCGGATCACGTCACCGTCGGCGAGCTGCCAATCCTGAACGGGCGCGCCGTTCACGGTGGTGCCGTTGGTGGAGCCGAGATCGGAGAGCATCGCGACCTGGCCGTCCCAGCGGATCTCGATATGCCGACGCGAGACGCCGGTGTCGGGCAGCCGGAACTGGGCCTCCTGGCCGCGACCGATCACGTTGCGGCCCTCGCGGAGCTGGAAGTTGCGGCCGCTCCCGTCCTCGAGCTGCAGGGTGACCGTGAAGGTGCGGTCGGCATCGAAGCCCGAGTACGCGCCCGCGCCGTAGGGCTGCTGGTCGTAGGCCGGGTAGTCCTGGCCGTACGCGCTCTGCTGGTAGTCGTAGCTCTGCGGGGCCTGAGGGGCCTGCTGCGCCGGGTAGCCGGAGCCCTGCTGCTGCGGCGGGTAGGCGGGGGACTGCGGCGGGTAGGCCGGCGCGCCCTGCTGGTAGCCGCCCTGCGGTGCGTAGGGATCGTTGGCGGGCTGGGCGTACGGGTCGTTGCCGCCCTGCTGCGCGTAGGGATCGGCTGCGCCCTGTGCGTAGGGATCGTTGGCGGGCTGGGCGTACGGGTCGGCCGCGCCCTGCGCGTACGGATCCTGGTAGCCGCCGCCGTAGGGGCGCTCGTAGCCGTTGCGCGGCTGCTCGCTCGCGTAGCCGTTGTTGCGCGGCTGCTCGCTGGGGTAGCTGTTGCCGTTGGCGTAACTGTTCGAGGCGTATGCCGGCTGGTATTCGGGCCGGCCCTCGTTGTCCGCGGGCTCGCGGTTGGCGTCGTAGCCTGAGTTCTGCGTCATGGGGCCAGCTCCTGGGTTCGGATGAGCGGAGGGTCGAGGTAGCGGGACTGCGTGCACTTCCGGGCCTGGGCTACGAGCCGGTGGCCGCCCCGCATCGGGGTCCACCGTCCCGCTGGTCCGGAACTGGCCCGTGTGCAACGCCGGGCTCGGTTCGAACCGCACGGTGATGGGGCCATAGGTCTGCCATCCCTGGTCGCGGATGAAGCCCTCAAGGTGTCGGGCGAAGGCCTTGACTGTCAAGTCCCGGTCCGTCGCCAGTTCGTCGTGATCGGATTCGTTGATGGTGATCACGTACATGTTGGGGGCCAGCAGGTGTCCGCCATCGAGGTGCTGAACCCGGTCGGTGGCCTCCTGCTGGAGTGCGGATTCCACCTCTTGGGGCATGACGCCGCCGCCGAAGACCCGGGCAAAGGCATCCCCGACGGCGCCCTGCAGCTTGCGCTCGAATCGCTGGACGATCCCCATCGTGGCTCCTCTCCGGTCCCGGTGGCGTGTCGCGGCCTCGATGCCGCCCCTGCATGATATCTACCTTTGCCGGATGCCCGTGTGGGTGATCGCTTCCTTCGCAGGTCGGGGGGGCGAATCGTCATTCCCGGCGGGTACGTGTTAATGTTTCCGGCGTCGCTCGGGCGAGTGGCGGAATGGCAGACGCGCTGGCTTCAGGTGCCAGTGTCCTTCGGGACGTGGGGGTTCAAGTCCCCCTTCGCCCACAGAGAGCAGTTCGACGAACTGCGACGAACGAGGTCACGAACTTGAAAGAGTGCGTGGCCTCGTTTTTGTTTGGCTCGGGTCGGAGCGTCCGTTGGACGCGTGATGGAGCCATGTCGATCGGCCCTGCCCGCCGGTGTCGTCAGTGGGCGGTCGGTATCAGAATCCGTAGGCGACGGGGGCGGTCCCCATGACCGCCCAGTCGTGGGTGCTCATCTTCGGCTCGTGAAGATGCCGTCGAGTTGGGTCTCGATCACCGCGACGGCGCGCTCGGGTGTCAGTTGCCCGAGGAGGACGCGGGTTTGCAGTCCTTCGGCGCCTGCGGTCAGGAACACGGCTTCGCTTGCTGCATCTATCCGGCGGGGCACCTGTTGGAGATCTTGGCCGTGGATGAGCAGATCGGCGACGAGGTCGGCTAGCGCGGGCGGCGCCGCGCGGGCCACTGCGGCGAGGTCTGGTTCGGTGAGGAAGCGGACGAAATATGCCGCGTACACCACATGTCTGCTGCGTCGTTCCTCGTCGAGGGGGAGCATTTCCAGCAGGACACCCTGCACAATCGCCCGGATGCTCGGGTTGTCACCGAGAAGTGCCATACGGTCTCTGGCCTGTTGTTCGGCGTCGGTGTTCAGTATTTCCAGCGCGCCGAGCAGAAGCTGGTCGCGGGTACCGAAGTAGTACTGCAGCAGGCGTGCGGACACCCCGGCCTCGGCCGCGACCTGCCGCAGAGTGACCTGCTCCAGTCCGCCGCGTATGGCCAGTCGCCACAACGCCTCGGCGATCTGGCGGCGACGTTGTGCGTGATCGACCTGTCGGGGCACTGGCTTCGGTCCTCTCGTTCTGCCCCTGTCAATCCGGGCTGCCCGTTGTGGTGCGATCGTACCAACCCACTGTTATGGTGCAGTCGAACCATAAACCCGATTCGGCGCCGCGCGTACGGCGTGGGGAGGAGAGACGCGGATGCGTTACATGACTGTGTTGGTCGTCGGCCTGCTGGTGCTGGTGCTGGGCGCGCAGGGTGCGATTCGGCTGTTGGCGGACCATGACAATTCCGGGTTCCTGAGTTGGATGCCGGGCGGGTTTCCGGTTCGGTTGCTGGCGTATGTGGTGCTGGTCGGCGTGGGAGCGCTGCTGGCGGAGTGGGGTAGTCGCAAGTCCAAGCAGGCAGAGGCGAGGCGTTCATAGGGCCCAGTGACACGGTTCCGTTGGATCTATCGGGAATTCGCGGATCGCTGCTCGGTCTAGTGACCTTGACCACAATGCGATCGAGTCACGATCCGGTCACGCTATGGTTACCGGCAACACTGACCGCAGCTGACACGTTCGCTGCGGTCAGTAGTCATTTCAGGGCAATTTCGTCGTCATCCGAGCCTGGTGACCAGGCCGATCGCGACATCCCGCAGCGGCGTCAGCCGCGTTGCGGTCGCCACCCTCCCCATGGTCCTCGAGGCGCGCACCACCGCGCGGGTGGGCCGTCGACGGCGCCGGTCGTAGCGGCGCAACGCCTCGGACACGTCCGCGCTCTCGGTCAGCGCCCTGCCGAGGGCCACCGCGTCGATCATCGCCTCGCACGCGCCGCGGCCCAGGTTCGGTGCCATCGCGTGGGCCGCGTCGCCGATCAGGGCCACGTTGCCCCGCACATACGACGGCAGCGCCGGGCTCTCGTAGAGGTCGTGGTGGAGCAGCTCGGCGGGGTCGATCCGATCGAGGACCGCCCGGACCTCGGCGTGCCAGGTGCCGAACCGCGCGCGCAGGAAGGCGGCGCCGCCGTCGGAGTTGTCTGGTCGTTCCGCAGGCTCCACTCCCGCGATGTCCGGTTTCACGCGGACCGCGGCGAAGAAGTTCGTCATGCCGCCGTCGCGCGGGCTGATCCCGAAGAGGGCCCCGTCACCCCAGGTCTCGGCGGAGTTGTCGGCGGTGCCCGGCACCCAGCCGCGCCACGCCGCCATCCCGAGCGGGCGGGGTCGGTAACGCGCGCCGAACACCGCGTCCCGGATCCGGCTGTTGATGCCGTCCGCGGCGATCACGACGTCCGCCCCGTCGCCGCCCTGGTCCCCGGTGCTGTCGTAGTGCAGCACTCGCGGCCCGAGGGGCGCGGCCAGGGTGCTCAGCAGCCCGGGCCGCGACAGCAGGGTGGTCGACCCGCCCCGCACCGTCACGCGGGCGATCGCGGTGCCGTCCGGGCGCAGCAGCGAGCCGGACGACTGCGGCACACCGAGTTCGCGGACCCGGTCGCCCAGTCCGATCGCGTCGAGGGCGGCGAGCGCCTGTGGCCACAGACCGAGCGCGGTGCCGGTGGCGGGTGGTCCGTCCGCGCGCTCGTGCACCCGAACGTCCCATCCCGCCCGGATCAGGTAGTTCGCGGCGGTGAGCCCGCCGATGCCGCCGCCGACGACGGTTGCTGTGCCCCTCATGAACGTCACCGTACTACGGATGTAGTGTCCTTACTACTGTTGTAGTGTCGCGCTATGTCCGGTCAGCGTGAACGCGTCCTCGATGCCGCCATCGAGGTGCTCGGCACGCGCGGTCTGCGCGGGCTCACGCACCGGGCCGTCGACGAGGTCGCCGGCATCCCTCAGGGATCCACCTCGAACTACTTCCGGACCAGGGGATCGCTGCTGGAGGCCGTGATGTTCCGGCTGGTCGAGCGCGATCGCGAGGACTGGCGCGCGCTCGCGGCGGTGCCGAGGCCCACCTCGGTGGACGAGTTCGCCGCCGGGCTGGCCGCGTTCGTCAGGTCGGCGACCGGGCCGGACCGGGTTCGGACCGCTGCCCGGTACTCGCTGTTCGTCGCCGCGGTGGCGGAGCCGGGGCTGGCGACCCCGCTCGGCCGGGCCAGGGGCGAACTCCTCACCTGGGGGACGGGCCTGCTCGCCGGGCTCGGGGCGGCCGAGCCGGATCGGGTCTGCCGAATCCTGGCGGACTACCTGGACGGGATAATCCTGCACCAGTTATCAACGCCCGCAGCACAATTCGATCCCGATGGGGAGATCGAGGCGGTCACACGGGCCCTGCTCGGGGCGGGTTCTCGCCGCCCCTGAGTGCCGCGAGTTCCCGGTCTATGCACTGGTCAGGCGGCCAAAAAGGCTAACCTAAGTTGGCGCGGCACGGGGGTGCTGAATTATCGTGTTCGGAACATGCTGGACACACAACCGTCCAGATAGTCACTCAGCCACGTCGGCGGAGGCGGGGACACATCCCGATCACCGTCTGCCGCCGCAGCTGAATGGGCGCGCCGGCCCAGTGTTGCGTCGGCGCTTTGTATTGCCACGTGATGGCCATCAGCGTTGCTGGTCGTCTGTGCATCTGACGCACACGAAGGCTAGGTATGAAGCAATTTCCAGGCCACAGGTCTCCCGGACCCCAGGGCCTCTATGACCCCGCGAACGAGCACGACGCCTGTGGTGTCGCGTTCGTCGTCGACATGCATGGTCGGCGCAGCCGCGACATCGTCGACAAGGCCATCACCGCGCTGGTGAACCTCGAACACCGTGGTGCTGCCGGTTCCGAGCCGAACACCGGCGACGGCGCGGGCATCATGCTGCAGGTCCCCGACTCGTTCCTGCGCGCGGTCGTCGACTTCGACCTGCCCGCCGAGGGCGCCTACGCGACCGGCATCGGGTTCCTCCCGCAGGCCGCCGCGGCCGCCGACGAGGCCGCCGCAGGCGTGGAGAGGATCGTCGCCGAAGAGGGCCTGACGGTCCTCGGCTGGCGCGAGGTCCCCACCGACGACTCCTCGCTCGGTGCGATGGCGCGCGAGGCGATGCCCACGTTCCGGCAGGTCTTCGTCGCCGCGGCCGATGCGTCGGTCACCGGCATGGCCCTGGAGCGGCGCGCCTACGTGATCCGCAAGCGTGTCGAGCACGAGCTCGGCGACGGCGGAGCAGGCGAGGACGGCCCCGGCCGCGAGACGGTGTACTTCCCGAGCCTGTCCGGCCAGACCTTCGTCTACAAGGGCATGCTCACCACGCCGCAGCTCAAGAGCTTCTACCTCGACCTCCAGGACGAGCGGATGGAGTCGGCGCTCGGCCTCGTGCACTCGCGCTTCTCCACCAACACCTTCCCGTCGTGGCCGCTGGCGCACCCGTTCCGGCGCGTCGCGCACAACGGCGAGATCAACACCGTCACCGGCAACGAGAACTGGATGCGCGCTCGCGAGTCGCTCATCGAGTCCGACGTGTTCGGCGAGGGCGCGCTCGACAAGATCTTCCCGATCTGCACCCCGGGCGCCAGCGACACCGCGCGCTTCGACGAGGTGCTCGAGATGCTGCACCTCGGTGGCCGCAGCCTCCCGCACGCCGTGCTGATGATGATCCCCGAGGCGTGGGAGCGGCACGAGAGCATGGACCCGGCCCGCCGGGCGTTCTACGAGTACCACTCCGCGCTGATGGAGCCGTGGGACGGACCCGCCTCGGTGTGCTTCACCGACGGCACCGTCATCGGCGCCGTGCTGGACCGCAACGGTCTGCGTCCGAGCCGCATCTGGGTGACCGACGACGGACTGGTCGTGATGGCCTCCGAGGTCGGCGTCCTCGACATCGACCCCGCCAAGGTGATCAAGAAGGTCCGCCTGCAGCCGGGCCGGATGTTCCTGGTCGACACCGCGCAGGGCCGGATCATCAGCGACGACGAGATCAAGTCGGAGCTGGCGGCCGAGCACCCCTACCAGGAGTGGCTCGACGCCGGGCTGGTCCACATGGCCGACCTGCCCGAGCGCGACCACGTGCACATGAACCACGAGCGGGTGCTGATCCGTCAGCAGATGTTCGGGTACACCAACGAGGAACTGAACGTCCTCATCGCGCCGATGGCCAAGACCGGTGGTGAGGCGCTCGGTTCGATGGGCACCGACACCCCGATCGCTGTCCTGTCGGCTCGTCCGCGCCTGCTGTTCGACTACTTCTCGCAGCTGTTCGCGCAGGTGACCAACCCGCCGCTGGACGCGATCCGCGAAGAGGTCGTCACCAGCCTCGGTGGCAGCATGGGACCGGAGGGCGACCTGCTCAACCCGGGCCCGGCGTCCTGCCGCCTGCTCGCGCTGCCGCAGCCGATCCTGAACAACGACGACCTCGCCAAGCTGGTCCACGTCAACGACGACGGTGACTTCCCCGGCCTGCGTTCGGTGGTCGTGCCCGGCCTGTACCGGGTCGCGGACGGCGGCAAGGGCCTGCGCAAGGCGCTCGACGACATCCGGTTCCAGGTCTCGCAGGCGATCGCGGGCGGGGCCCGGATCATCGTGCTCTCCGACCGGAACTCGAACGAGACGTTCGCCCCGGTCCCGTCGCTGCTGCTGACCTCGGCCGTGCATCACCACCTGGTCCGCGAGCGCTCGCGCACCAAGGTCGGACTCGTCATCGAGACCGGTGACGCCCGCGAGGTGCACCACATGGCCACGCTCGTCGGCTTCGGTGCCGCGGCCATCAACCCGTACATGGCCTTCGAGACGATCGAGGACATGATCGAGGGCGGCGACCTCACCGGTATCACCTTCGAGGACGCGGTCAAGAACTACATCAAGGCCGCGGGCAAGGGCGTGCTCAAGGTGATGTCCAAGATGGGCATCTCCACGCTCGCCTCCTACACCGGTGCGCAGCTGTTCCAGGTGATCGGCCTGTCGCAGGAGCTGGTGGACGAGTACTTCACCGGACTGAACTCGCAGCTGGGCGGCATCGGCCTGGACGAGCTCGCCGCGGACATCTCGATCCGGCACGCGTCCGCGTACCTGAACCGTCCCGAGGAGCGCGCGCACCGCGAGCTCGAGGTGGGCGGCGAGTACCAGTGGCGCCGTGAGGGCGAATACCACCTGTTCAACCCGGACACGGTGTTCAAGCTCCAGCACGCCACCCGCACCGGCCAGTACGAGATCTTCAAGGAGTACACCAAGCTCGTCGACGACCAGTCGGAGCGCCTGGCCTCCCTGCGTGGCCTGTTCAAGTTCAAGAGCGGTGTGCGCCAGCCGATCTCGATCGACGAGGTGGAGCCCGCCTCCGAGATCGTCAAGCGCTTCTCGACCGGTGCGATGAGCTACGGCTCCATCTCCGCCGAGGCGCACGAGACGCTGGCCATCGCGATGAACCGTCTCGGCGGTCGCTCCAACTCGGGCGAGGGCGGAGAGCACCCCTCGCGCTTCGAGGTCGAGGCGAACGGCGACTGGCGCCGGTCCGCGATCAAGCAGGTCGCGTCCGGTCGGTTCGGCGTGACCGCGCACTACCTGAGCAACTGCACCGATATCCAGATCAAGATGGCGCAGGGTGCCAAGCCCGGCGAGGGCGGCCAGCTGCCGCCGCACAAGGTGTACCCGTGGGTCGCCGAGGTGCGCGGGTCCACCCCTGGCGTCGGCCTCATCTCGCCGCCGCCGCACCACGACATCTACTCGATCGAGGATCTCGCGCAGCTGATCCACGACCTGAAGAACGCGAATCCCGCGGCTCGCATCCACGTCAAGCTGGTCTCCGAGGTCGGTGTCGGCACGGTCGCGGCGGGTGTCTCGAAGGCGCACGCCGACGTGGTGCTGATCTCCGGTCACGACGGTGGCACCGGCGCCACCCCGCTGACCTCGGTCAAGCACGCGGGCGCGCCGTGGGAGCTCGGCCTCGCCGAGACCCAGCAGACGCTGCTGCTCAACGGTCTTCGCGACCGGATCGTGGTGCAGGTCGACGGTCAGCTCAAGACCGGCCGCGACGTGGTCATCGCCGCGCTGCTCGGCGGCGAGGAGTTCGGGTTCGCCACCGCGCCGCTGGTGGTCTCCGGCTGCATCATGATGCGCGTGTGCCACCTCGACACCTGCCCCGTTGGCGTCGCGACCCAGAACCCGGTGCTGCGCAAGCGTTTCGCGGGCAAGCCCGAGTTCGTGGAGAACTTCTTCATGTTCATCGCGGAGGAGGTGCGTGAGCTCCTCGCCGAGCTCGGCTTCCGCACCATCAACGAGGCGGTCGGCCAGGTCGACGCGCTGGACACCACCAAGGCGCTCGAGCACTGGAAGGCGTCCAAGCTGGACCTGTCGCCGATCCTGGCGAAGACCGAGTCGGGCTTCATGGACCAGGATCTGTACTGCACCGGTTCGCAGGATCACGGTCTCGAGAAGGCCCTCGACCAGCAGTTGATCGCACAGAGTCGTGCGGCCATCGACAGCGGTCAGCCGGTGAAGTTCGAGTCGAAGATCACCAACGTCAACCGGACGGTCGGCACCATGCTCGGCCACGAGGTGACCAAGGTGTACGGCGGTGCGGGCCTGCCCGAGGACACCATCGACATCACCTTCACCGGATCGGCGGGCAACAGCTTCGGCGCCTTCGTCCCGAAGGGCATGACGCTGCGGCTGTACGGCGACGCCAACGACTTCGTCGGCAAGGGACTGTCGGGTGGACGCATCGTGGTGCGCCCGCCGCTGCAGGCCGCCGACGGGTTCGTCGCCGAGGAGAACATCATCGCGGGCAACGTGATCCTGTTCGGCGCCACCGGCGGCGAGGCCCTGATCCGCGGCATCGCGGGTGAGCGTTTCGCGGTCAGGAACTCCGGCGCGACGGCAGTGGTCGAGGGCGTGGGCGACCACGGCTGCGAGTACATGACCGGCGGACGGGTGGTCGTGCTCGGCGCGACCGGACGCAACTTCGGTGCCGGCATGTCTGGTGGCGTTGCGTTCGTCTACAACCCGGACAAGTCCTTCGAGAAGGACCTCAACACGGAACTGGTCGATCTCGAGGACCTCGAGCACGAGGACTTCGGCTGGCTGAAGGGTGCCATCGAACGGCACCGGGACGAGACCGGCTCCGAGGTTGCCGCGCGCATCCTCTCCGACTGGTCTCAGCAGGTGAATCACTTCGTGAAGGTGATGCCGCGCGACTACAAGAAGGTGCTCGTGGCGATCGACACCGCGAAGAAGAACGGAACTGACGTGGACGAGGCAATCATGGAGGCAGCTCGTGGGTGATCCAACAGGCTTCCTCAAGCACACCTCGCGCGAACTGCCGGTCCGGCGGCCGGTGCCGCTGCGGCTGATGGACTGGAAGGAGGTGTACGAGGACTTCGATTCGAAGACCCTCCGCACCCAGGCCAGCCGATGCATGGACTGCGGTATCCCGTTCTGCCACAACGGTTGCCCGCTCGGGAATCTGATCCCCGAGTGGAACGACCTGGTGCACAAGGATCGCTGGCGCGACAGCATCGACCGTCTGCACGCGACCAACAACTTCCCGGAGTTCACCGGTCGGTTGTGCCCGGCGCCCTGTGAGGCGTCCTGCGTGCTCGGCATCAACCAGGATGCGGTCACCATCAAGCAGGTCGAGGTCGAGATCATCGACCGCGCCTTCGACGAGGGCTGGGTCAAGCCGGTTCGGCCGTCCAGCTTGACCGGCAAGAAGATCGCGATCGTCGGCTCCGGGCCTGCCGGCCTGGCCGCCGCGCAGCAGCTGACCCGGGCCGGTCACACCGTGACCGTGTTCGAGCGTGCCGACCGCATCGGTGGCCTGCTGCGCTACGGCATCCCCGAGTTCAAGATGGAGAAGCGCCACATCGACCGGCGCCTGGTCCAGATGGAGTCCGAGGGCACCATCTTCCGCCCGGGAGTCAATGTCGGCGTGGACATCTCGGCCGAGCAGCTGCGTGCGGACTTCGACGCCGTCGTGCTGGCCGGTGGCGCCACCGAGGCGCGTGACCTCCCGATCCCCGGCCGCGAGCTGGACGGCATCCATCAGGCGATGGAGTTCCTGCCGATCGCCAACCGCGTGCAGCTCGGCGATGCGGATGCACCGTCGATCACCGCCGAGGGCAAGAAGGTCGTCATCATCGGCGGCGGTGACACCGGCGCGGACTGCCTCGGCACCTCGCTGCGCCAGGGCGCGGAGCTCGTGCACCAGTTCGAGATCATGCCGCGTCCGCCGGAGGCCCGCGCGGACTCCACCCCGTGGCCGACGTACCCGCTCATGTACCGGGTCTCCTCGGCGCACGAGGAGGGTGGCGAGCGGGTGTTCGCGGTGAACACCGAGCAGTTCACCGGGGCGGACGGCAAGGTCACCGGGCTCAAGGCCCACGAGGTCAAGATGGTCGGCGGTCGCTTCGAGAAGCAGGAGGGCACCGACTTCGAGCTCGAGGCCGACCTGGTGCTGCTGGCGATGGGCTTCGTCGGACCGGAGAAGCCGGGCCTGCTGACCGACCTGGGCGTCGACCTGAACGAGCGCGGCAACGTGACCCGTTCCGGCGAGTGGGCGACCAACGTCGACGGCGTGTTCGTGGCCGGTGACATGGGCCGCGGCCAGTCGCTCATCGTGTGGGCCATCGCGGAGGGTCGCGCCTGCGCGGCCGCCGTCGACAAGTTCCTCGAGGGCGAGACCTCGCTGCCCTCGCCGATCGTTCCCACGGCGGCACCGCAGCGATGATCACGGGCCGATAACGGCCTGTTACCGAACGGCAACCCGCCGTCCCGATCACTCGGGGCGGCGGGTTTGCTGCGTAATGGGGGGATTTCCGGTCTGTCGGTCATATGGACGAATGTTCAACAAAGTGGGGACGTATCCGTTTTGTGACGGTTAGGCTTCGGCGATTCTGTGATGTGAGTCACGCCACTGCAAACCCACTCCGGTGGGCCGTTCAGGAGGTAACCGTGCTCTTGTCCATGACCCGTCGCCTTGCGACACCCCTCATAGCGGCTGGTGCCGCGATGACACTGATGCTCGGCGGCGCGGCCACCGCCGCCGCTCAGGAGACACCCCCGCCGCCCGCGTCGTCGGGCGACAAGACGGCCGACAACCTGCGCTGGAACCTCAGCCTGACCGCCGTGAACGGGGCCGCGGTCAACCCCGCGACGCCGGGTGTCAACGTGGTTCATCCGGGGGACACGGTGACCTACACCGCCAAGATCTGGAAGACCGCAGGCATCGGCCGGTACATGACGGCGATCCGGCAGATCCAGCCCGCCGGCTTCGAGTACCTCTCGCACACGATCAGCAAGCAGTCGAACGTCACCAACGAGGGCGCCGCGGGCGTCAAGGCGACGTGCACCGGCGGCGGCTGCAACTCGGTGCCGATCCTGGGCACCAAGGGCTACCTGGACAACGTGAACTTCGACGTCACCTACAAGATCCCGCCGACCCAGGCCTTCGGCGACTACAACGCCGGCTTCGTGTTCGACGTCTACGCGTTCTCCACGCAGTCGGGCGCCAACCCGGCAGGCGCGTGGGTACGCGTCGTCGACCCCGCCGTGAACACCACCACGGACCTGCAGGTCCCCGCCACCGCCAAGACCGGCACCCCGGTCGACCTCACCGCGAACGTCGGGCCCGCCAACGCGGTCGGCACCGTGCAGTTCAAGGACGGCGCCGCGAACATCGGCGGCCCCGTCGGCGTGACCAACGGCAACGCGACGCTGTCGCACACCTTCGACTCGGTTGGCGCGCACAACATCTCCGCCGTGTTCACCGGCGGTGCCGGCTTCCACGACTCGACCTCCGGGGTGAAGACCGTCGACGTCACCGCCGACACCACCACCGCGATCCAGGTCCAGGCCACCGCGCTGGTCGGCGACGACGTCCAGGTCACCGCGACGGTCACCCCCGCGACCGCGGCAGGCACCGTGCAGTTCAAGGACGGTGAGACCAACGTCGGAGAACCGGTCCCCGTGGTGGGCGGCACGGCCTCGATCACCCGCAAGTTCGACGAGGCGGGCACCCACAGCTTCGTCGGCGTCTTCACCGGCACCGCCGGCTACACCGACTCGGTGTCCCCGCCTGCCGAGCTGACCGTCAAGGACGCTGACTGGGGCACCACCACCACCGTGCTCGAGCCGGTCACCGCGGTCGTCGGTACTTCGGTGAACCTGTCGGCCACCGTGCACCCGATCCCGACCGGCGGCACCGTCAAGTTCCTGGTCAACGGCACGGAGGTGGGCACGGCACCGGTGGGGACCGGTGACGGCGTAGCGATCCTGCCGCACACCTTCGGCGCCGCGGGCACCGCCAACGTGGTCGCCGAGTTCACGGGGACCACCGGATTCACCGGATCCACCTCGAGTGGCTTCACCGTCACCGTGAACGAGCCGGACACCCGTGAGGCCACCACCACGGCCCTCGCGGTCACCGGCAACGCCGCCGTCGGACAGGCCATGCAGTTCAAGGCGACGGTCGCGCCCGCGGGTGCCAACGGCACCGTGCAGTTCAAGGTCGGCACCACCCCGATCGGTGGCCCGGTGGCCGTCGTCAACGGCGTGGCCACGATGTCGCACACCTTCGCGGAGGAGGGCACCTACGGCGTCACCGCCACCTTCATCGGGGGCTCCGGGTTCAAGGACTCGGTGTCCGGGCCGTCCGTGGTGAACGTCGCGGCCGCAGGCACCCCCGGTGGCACGGGCAGCCTCGACACGGGGTCACTGTCCAGCCTCTTCGGTAGCTAGCCGACCCATCCCCACCACCGGCCCTGGGCGTGACGCGTGCACGTCCAGGGCCCGGGTGGGATCCAGACTTTCCCTATCTCAGGAGAATTCATGCAGAACAGAAGAATTCGGCGGATAGCGACTCCGATCACCGCGGCGGCCGTCGTCGGGATCACCGTGTTCGGTGGCATGCCCGCCCAGGCCGCCCCGATCACCACCAACTTCACCGCCGCCTGCCTCGCGACCCCGTCGGCCGTGGCAGGACCGACCGTGCAGGCGCAGCCGTCGTCGGTGACGATCGATGCCCCCGCGACGGTCGATGCCGGCCAGGAGTACGAGGTCACCATCGCGCCCCCGCCGATCACCTACCCCAACTCGGTGTCGGGGGCGAGCGTGCAGAACGTCTCGCGGATCAAGATCGACGTCGACGTGCCGCAGAACGCGGAGTTCCTCGGTGCGGACATCGTGCCGGGAACCAGCTCCGGACTCAGTGGTGTCGCACCTAATGTGTTGCGGGTCAACGAGAACGGCACTGTCGACCCCAACGGGACGATCATTCGTCTCTCGGGCAACAACGCCGTCATCGGAAACGGTCCCAACTCCAGCAAGAACTCCGAGGGCGGCATCGTCGCACCCGCGGCGAGCGGCGCGAACACGACCTTCCAGCTGCCCAAGGTCAAGGCTCGGCTGCGGGCCGGTGCCGCTGGCAACGTCCAGATCAAGCTGCGCACCGGCGGCGACGCGGGGAAGTGGGCCAACGACAAGAACTTCCTGACGTTCCTGCCGAAGGCGACGCTGATCATCACCGCATGGGCCCCGACCCAGTGCACCCCGCGTGACAGCGAGACCGCGCCCCTCAACGGCGGTGCGGGCCCGCTGGCGACGACCACCATCACCGAGGCGGACAAGGCCACCACCACCACCCTCGCCGGCCCCGGCACTGCCAAGAACGGCACCCCGGTCACCCTGACCGCCAACGTCGCTCCTGCGGCGAACGGGGGCACGGTGCAGTTCAAGGACGGTGACGCCCCGCTCGGCGACCCGATCGCGGTGGCAGGCGGCAACGCGGCCCTCACGACGACGTTCACCACCGACGGCGACCACTCGATCACCGCGGTCTACTCCGGCGCACCCGGATTCGTGGGATCCACCTCCGCGGCCAAGATCGTCAAGGTCACCACCGACGCGCCGCCGGACACGGTGACCACCACCACGGTCGAGGCCCCGGCCGACGCCAAGGTCGGCCAGGACGTGAACCTCACGGCGCGGGTCACCCCCGCCGGCACCGGCGGAACGGTGAACTTCATCGTCGACGGTGGGGCCCCGGTGACCGGCATGGTCGGCACCGACGGCATCGCCGTCGCCCCGTACACCTTCACCACCACCGGTACCCACCGGGTGGTCGCAAAGTTCAGTGGTGCACAGGGTTTCGCGCCGTCGACCTCGCTCGCCTTCCCGGTGAGCGTCACCACGCCCGCGCCCGCGGACGTGGAGACCACCACCACTCTCGCGGCACCCGGCACCGTGGAGAAGAACGTCCCGGTGACGCTGCGGGCGACGGTGGACCCGGCCAACGCCAAGGGCAAGGTGCAGTTCAAGATCGGCACCTCGCTGATCGGTGGTCCGGTCGACGTGGTCGACGGGGTGGCGACGCTGCCCACCACGTTCCACAACTCCGGCACCTATAACGTCACGGCGGAGTTCACCGGTGACGCCGGGTTCACCAGTTCCGCCTCGGCTCCGCAGACGCTGACGGTGCCCGGCGCAACCGGTCCGGGGAACGGCGGCGGCCTCGGCAGCCTGGAGAGCATCTTCGGCTCCTGATCGAGGCCGAGTGCCCGGGTGCGTCGTCGGCTCACGGCCGGCGGCGCACCCGCCGCTCGCTACACCCCTGCGGTGAGCGCGACGGTCAGCGGAACGACCGTCAGGCAGCAGATCGCGGCCGCGAAGAGGGCGATCACCACGCCGCGGTGCCAGCCTCCGCGGGCACCGCTGGCGGCGGTCACGAACAGGATGAACCCGACGCAGACGGAGACGATCGTCAGGATCACGGGGGTGTCGACCATGGTTCGATTCTGCCCGCCGGCGGGGTCTCGTCTGCGGCCGCCCCGGAGGCGTCGCAGAGGGTGGGATCGGTGCGCGAGATCACCGGTGATTGCGGTAGCGTCTCGTTAATCGTCTGTGCATCTTTTTGATACCTCCCGATGGCAGCATGTGCTGGCCGGACCGGGAATCGGAAGGAAAGAGGGGGCTCGCACAATGCGCCTGAAGAAGTCCATCGCAGTGCTGTCCGCGTTCGCTGCTGCCACCGTGGGGACGGTGCTGTCCGGTACCGCCGCCCAGGCCGCTCCGGCGGCAGGCAATTGCCCGAGTATGTACGTGGTGGCCGTCCCAGGTACCTGGGAGACGTCAACGCAGCCGGACAAGCGTCCCGGCCCCGGCATGCTCGCCGCTGTGACGAATGCGCTTCCCGCGTCGAAGATCCGGGCCGACTACGTCACCTATGCGGCGACCGCGTTCCCGTGGGAGGCCGAGGTCTACGGGGCGTCGAAGAAGCAGGCCACCGACAACGCGCGGGGCATGCTCGAAGCGATGCAACGGGACTGCGCCAACACACGTTTCGGCATCATCGGCTACAGCCAGGGTGCGGACGCGGCAGGCGATCTGGCCGCGGAGATCGGCACCGGCACCAGCACCATCCGGCCCGAGAGGGTGGCGGCCGTCGGGCTGCTCTCCGACCCGCGCCGCGCGGACAGCGATGTCCTGATCGGCCCGCCGGTGCCGGGCATCGGCTCGGGCGGCCCGCGAATCGGCGGTTTCGGCTGGCTCAGCGATCGCACGGTGACCTTCTGCGCACCAGGGGACCTGTACTGCGCGACCGAGCGCACCGACTTCGTCACCAGGTTGGCCGGATTCCTCGCGCAGAACTCGGATCCCGGCTCCTCGGATTCCCCGCGCTACGGCGACGAGGCGACGATGATCTGGAACGACCTCCTCGGCGCGGGCGGCATCCCGACCCTGCAGAACCAGCTCACCGACGAGGCGAACAAGGGCCGCCGGAAGCAGCTCGAGCGGTTCTACGGGTCGGGCGCCCACCAGGATTACCAGGGCTACGCGGTCGACGCCGCCGGCAACACCCCGACCTCCTGGCTGGCCGGCTGGCTGCGGGACCGCGCCTGATCCCCGGGGTTCTTGCCCCACTCCTCACCGCCTGCGCGATCACGCGATGAACCCGCTTCATCGCGTGATCGGCCGGTCCCAGCACTCGACCTCACCGATTTCTCTGGTCAAGGGGTAGCAGGGTCCGGCACAATGCCTGCGACCGGCGGACAGCCCGGCCACGGCGTCGGGCGTGAGGAGCGGCATGCGATCGTCAGGTGAAGCAGCTTTGGGTGCGCGGGAGCTCGTTGTCGCGCTCGCCTCGGCAATGGAGACGCGGAGCGAGGAACTCGCGGCGCGGGTGATCGACCGGCTGACCTCCGAGATAGAGGAGGCCCGGGATCCGCTGATCGCCACCATGCAGGCCGCCACCACGGTGGAGTCGCTGGCGTCGATCCGCCAGATCCTGCA
This sequence comes from Rhodococcus sp. UNC363MFTsu5.1, assembly GCF_000686785.1. Lineage (NCBI taxonomy): Bacteria > Bacillati > Actinomycetota > Actinomycetes > Mycobacteriales > Nocardiaceae > Rhodococcus > Rhodococcus sp. UNC363MFTsu5.1. Next base: position 46,459 of record NZ_JMLO01000031.1, on the reverse strand, counting down.
GCACCGGATCGAGGCGGGGCGCACCGATGCACCGGCGACGGCGCTCGAGTATGCCCGGCAACTCGCGCAACGCGGGGTCTCGCCCGCCGCGATGGAGCGGGCCAACCGCCTGTCCACGGACACCGTGATGCGGTGGTGCCTCGAGCAGATGGAGCTGCTCAGCGACGACGCCGCGGTGGTCGCGCAGGCCGCGCTGCTCATCATGACCGACACCGCCGGTTACGGCGACCGGGTGGCGCACCAGCTGGCGGCCGCCTACGAGACCGAGCGTGTGCTGTGGCTGCGTCGCAGCAGCGTCTCCCGGGAAGCCTGCATCGGAGCTCTCCTGACGGGCCGCGCCACGGACCTGCCTGCCGCCGAACTGACCCTCGGATACCGGCTGTCCCAGCGGCATCTGGCCATGGTGCTGTGGACCGAGCGGGCCGAATCCCGGGAAGACGAGACGGGTTTCCTCGAGCGGTCGGTCGGCGCCCTCGCGGAACGGCTCGGCTGCGCAGGGCCGCCGCTGGTGGTGCCGCGCGCCGACAACGAGGCGTGGGCCTGGTTGTCCGTCGGGGCGTCGGTCGACCTCTCGGCGATCGGGCCGATCGTGGCCGGCTGGGAGCGCCCGGTCACGCTCGCGGTCGGGGTGCCGGCCGAGGGGGTGGCCGGGTTCCGGCGCACCCACGAGCAGGCGATGTCGGCGCAGCTGGTGGCACGGAACTCGGCACGTCGCGGCCCGCTCGTCGTTTCGAGCGCGGAGGTCGGCGCGATCGCGCTGATGTGCGCGGACATGCCTGCCACTGTGAGGTGGGTGCGCGACATCCTCGGATCGTTGGCCGTCGACGATGCCGCGAGCGAGCGGCTGCGCGAGACGATCCGCGTGTTCCTGGCCAACGGTGCCAGCTACACCGCGACCGCGGAACAGCTGAACATGCACAAGAACTCGGTGGTGTACCGGCTCCGCAAGGCAGAGGATCAGCTCGGGCACAAGCTCAGGGACGGCCGTCTCGACCTGGAGATCGCGCTGGCGCTGTGTCACTGGCTCGGCGCGGCCGTGCTCGAGGCGGCACCGGATTCGGCCGCCCCGAGCACCGGCGGCTAGCGGACCAGGCTCAGCGGTTCCCGCGTCGCCGACCGGATGAAGTAGGCGATCTCGTCGATCGCGCGCTGTGCCTCCGGCACCACGTCGGCGGCCGCCTGGAACACGTGCACCTGCTTGCGCCACACCTGGAGCTCGCACGGCACGCCCGCATCGGCGAGCCGGTCGGCCATCAGCTCCGAATCCGGCAGCAGCAGCTCGTGCGACCCGACCTGGATCAGCACCGGCGGCAGGCCCCGCAGGTCGCTGTCGACCGGGCACATCCGCAGCAGGTCGCGGACCGAGCCCGACCGGCTGTCGGTGCGATCCGAGATCCGGGCGAGCTCGTCGAGCGCATGGCTCGGGAGCATGGCGTCGCGGCCTGCGTTGCGGTGCTCGGTCTTGCGGGCCGGATCCATCTCGGTGAGGGGCGAGAGCGCCACGATGCCGGCCGGACCGGGCAGGCCCTGCTCGCGGAGGGCCAGCGGGATCATGAAGGACAGGTAGCCGCCCGCCGAGTCGCCCGCGATGACGATCTGATCGGGCCGGTAGCCCTTGGCCAGCAGCCAGCGGTAGCCGTTGACCCCGTCGTCGACCGCCTCGCCGATGCTGTGCGTCGGGAGCATCCGGTAGTCGACCATCAGGACCGGCGCCTGTGCAGCGGCCGAGATCCGCGAGACCAGGCGCTGGTGGGTGCCGATCCCGCAGAACATGAATCCGCCGCCGTGCAGGTAGAGGACGACGCGATCGCTCTCGGCGCCGTCCGCCTTGACCCACTGGGCGCTGCAGTTGTCGAGCAGGATGGTGTGGCTGCGGGTGCCCTCGATCGGGGGATGCATCACGGCGCTGATGTCGTCGAGGAACTTCATCGGCCAGGGCAGCGACGATGCCTTTGCCCACATCGAGATGACCGGGCGGACCGTCATTCGCAGCGCGTGGGCCAGCATGCGCGACTGCATGCTGGTGCCGTGGATCTCCTGGCGATCAACCGTGGTCGGGAGGTGTCCCGGCTGCGGCGCGACGGCGCCGTCGACGAACCGGGCCTGCACCGGACCGAACTCGCGGTCGCCGACACTGGCAAATTCCACAACTTCACTGCTGGTCACGTTGACATCCTTGGGGCTTCGCAGGGAACGCGATCGTCATCGGTGCGCGCGGCGTTGACGCCGCCTGCGCGGTCAAAATGTGATGGCGGTCACTGACATTTCAAGGACATTAGGGCGGATCGCCCGCCCTGCCACCGGGCGCACCGTACGAGAAATCCGACGGCTTCTGTACTGAGCGTCCAGTTTTTACGCACAAGCGTCCAGTTAGGGGTTCGGATAACCCCGCGGAGGGCGCCCGAGGGCAAGTAGCGTGACCGGAAAGGGCCGCACGGGGTGGCCGTGAGGGAAAGGGAGTCGATGTCGGATCTGAAGGTGGTGGCCACCATCGCCGCAAAGCCCGGTTCGGAGCAGATCGTGCGGGACGGCCTGTCCACCCTCGCCGCCGCCAGTCGTGGTGAGGACGGCTGCCTCGGCTACGAGCTGTACGAATCGTCGGCGGCCCCCGGCACTTTCGTCACGGTTGAGGTGTGGACCGGTCAGGAGGCGCTGCAGGCGCACATGGCGACGCCGCACCTGCAGGCCGCGCTGGGAACATTCGGTTCCCACTTGGCGGGTGCGCCGCAGATCCACCCGCTGACCCCGATCGAGGTCTGAGTCCGGGATCCGGTTCGCTACGGGCGGTGCCGGATCAGCAGGTCCCGCACGTGGCCGGTCTCGTTCACCGAGGCCACCCGCGCATTGCCGTTGCGGGACACCAGGACCCGGGTGATCGACGCATAGTCGATCGGGAAGGTGAGCGGGCGGTCGAGGCCGAGCAGGCCCTGTAGGTACACGTTGATGACGCCGCCGTGCGCGAACACGGCCACGGTGTCGTCGTGGTCGGCCACAGCGATCACCCGGTCCATGCCCTCGTGGACCCGGGACCGGAACTCCCGCTCGTCGACGAACTCGGGGAGGTGCCCGGCCAGGATGCGGGCGTAGGCCTCCGGGGCGATCGTCTTGGCCTCGTGGATGGGCACGTAATGCGCTCGGCGGTGGTCGTACTCGGCGAGCCCGGCATCGGCGGCCACGGTCAGTCCGCGGGCCGCCGCGACCGGGGCCGCCGTCTCCAGGGCGCGCCGCTGCGGGCTGCTGACGATCGCGGAGATCGGGTAGGGGTCGAGGGCGCCGGGGAGCCGTCCGGCCTGCGCGTGACCCTCCGCGGTGAGGCCCGGATCCGCGCCATCGGCGGACTCGGCCGCGAGGATTCGTTCGGGCAGCGCGTGACGGATCAGCAGCAGTTGCACCCGGTCAGACTGTCATGCTCGCGATCAGGGCCGCGACCGAGGCCGGACGGTCCGCCATCATGTTGTGCCGGGCGGGCCGCATCGATTCGAACCCGGCGCCGAGCCGGTCGGCGAGCCGCCGCTGCGCGCGGACCCAGCGGTGCGACCGGCCGGAGTCGGCCGCCACGACGAGGGTCGGGGGCAGGGGGCCGAGGGGGCGGAGCCGCTCGAGTTCCGCGCCGAGGTCCGGGTACACAGCGTTCTCGATCAGGGCCGATCGCAGGTAGTCGGGGTCGGCAAAGGTCTGCCGGATCCAGTCGACCGCCGCCTCGTCGGGAGCGCCGTGGGTGGCCAGGCGCACCCACGGACCGGCCAGCCGCTGGAGCCCGCACGCGGAGGCGCCTCGAGCAAGGCCGGTCGAGACGCCGAGCCGCCACCGGCGGGGGAGGGCGACGGGGAGGCGCGGGGGAATGCTGGTGTCCAGCAGCACCAGGGCCGCGGCCCGGCCGGGGTGTGTCCGTGCGAATCCCTCGGCGTACCAGCCGCCCATCGAGTGGCCCACCACCGTCGCGGGCGCGGGCACCCCGACCGCGTCGAGCACCGCACCGATCCGGTCGGCTTCCCCACGGACCGTCGGCGGCTCGTCGGAGGCGGGGCTGAGCCCGAACCCGGGCCGGTCGAACCGCACCACCGTGCAGGCCCGGGCGAGCAGGGCCGTGACTGCGTCCCAGTCGAACCAGTTGCCCGCGAGGCCGCCGACGAGCACCACCGGCGGGCCGGACCCCTCCACCAGCACGTGCAGGGATCGGCCGCCGACCTCGACGAAGGTTCCCGGTGGTTTCACGTGGAACCCCGTCGGCCTTCCTGCGCGGCGATCAGTGCGGCGAACACGATCCAGCCGGTGATCGCGATCAGCTGCAGTCGCTGTGCGTAGCCCAGGAGCCAGACCTCGTCGCCCCGCCCGTCCATGTCGACGGCGAAGAGCGTCCACACGGTGCCAACCAAGTAGAGGCCGACTACGCCCAGCCCGTACCAACGCAGCGGCCGCGGCCATCCGTAGCGGTAGGCGGCGAGGATGAAGGCGAACACCGACACGGCCGCGGCGGTCGCGGCTGCCGAGCTGGTGATGGCGTGGAGCGACCGGACGGCGTGCAGCAGGCCGGCCTCCTCGCGGCCCGCGCACTCGCTGCTGCCGTGGGCGGAGCAGGCCAGCGGCATCCGGGAGTCGAGAAACGTGCTGACCGCGAACACCGCGAGGCCGACCCAGCCGATCGTGGTCAGCAACCGGCGTGGCCGCAGCGCCAGGCCGAACCCCGCCGCGGTGGCGAGCACGATGCCGGTGAGCAGGTCCCCGGTGCGGAAGAGGAAGCCGTACGGCTGATCCAGCGCGGCGAGTTCGCTGACGTAGGCCCGGCTCGGGTCGAGGCCGGTCGGCAGCACCCACTCCAACATCCAGGACGAGTACAGCACCGCTCCCAGCGCCAGCAGGCCGATCAGGATCCGGCGGACCCACCGCTGGGTGTCGGGCGCGGTGTCGGTGTCGGTCACTGGCGCGGCTTGGCCAGGGGGAACGCCAGCGATTCCCGGATGCTGCCGCCGGTGATGAGCATGACGATCCGGTCCACGCCCATCCCGATCCCGCCGGTCGGCGGCATCGCGTGCTCGAGGGCCTGCAGGAAGTCCTCGTCCAGCTCCATCGCCTCCTCGTCGCCGCCCGCCGCCAGCAGCGACTGCTCGGTGAGCCGCCGACGCTGGTCGACCGGATCGGTGAGCTCGCTGTAGGCGGTGCCGAGTTCGACGCCCCAGGCCACCAGGTCCCACTTCGCGGCGACGCCGGGGATGGTGGGGTGCGGCCGGGTCAGCGGCGACATCGAGGTGGGGAAGTTGGTGTAGAAGGTGGGGAACTCGGTCTGGTCCTCCACCAGGTGCTCGTACATCTCCTGTGCCACCGCGCCGGCGTCCCAGTCGGACTGGTGCGGGATCCCGTTCTCGTCGCACAGCCGCCGCAGTTCCTCGACGGGGGTCTCGGGGGTCACCTCGACGCCCAGCTTCTCGGCGACCGCGCCGTGCATGGTCTTGACCGGCCAGTCGCCGGAGATGTCGACCTCGACCGGCACACCGTCCGGTCCGGGGCGCAGGATGATCTCCCGGCCGTGTGCGGCCACCGCCGCAGCCTGGATCAGCTCCCGGCACATCACCATCATCCGCTCGTAGTCGCTGTGCGCCTCGTAGGCCTCCAGGATCGTGAACTCGGGGTTGTGCTTGAAGTCGACCCCCTCGTTGCGGAACACCCGGCCGATCTCGAAGACCCGCTCCATACCGGCCACGCACAGCCGCTTGAGGTAGAGCTCCGGCGCGATGCGCAGGTACAGGTCCAGGTTGTAGGCGTTGATGTGGGTGAGGAACGGGGCCGCGTTCGCGCCGCCGTGCACCTGCTGCAGGATCGGGGTCTCGACCTCCAAGAAGGCGCGGGAGGTGAGCGAGTCCCGCAGCGACTTCACCACCGCGCTGCGGGCGGTGAGCAGGTCCCTGGCCTCGGAGTTGATGGCGAGGTCCAGGTAGCGCTGACGCACCCGGGTCTCCGGGTCGGACAGGCCCTTCCACTTGTCCGGCAGCGGGTGCAGGCACTTGCCGTTCATCCGCCACTCGGCGGCGAGCACGGACAGTTCGCCCTTGCGGCTGCGTCCGATGGTGCCGCTCACCTCGATGAGGTCGCCGAGGTCGAAGTCGGCGGTGAACTCGTCGAGCCGGTCGCCGACGGTGGTTCGGTCGAACAGCACCTGCAGGTCGCCGGACCAGTCGCGGACCTCGGCGAACGCGACGCCGCCGTAGGCGCGGATCCGCATGAGCCGCCCGGCGATCCGGACCCGGGTGCCCTCCGGCGACGAGGCGGCCGCGGCGACGGTGTGGGTGGGCGGGTAGGCCACCGGATACGGGTCGATGCCGTGGGCGGCCATCCGGTCCAGCTTGTCCATTCGCACCCGGACCTGTTCCGGGCGACGGGGGCCGACGGTCTCGGTGGCGAGCGTGGCGACGTCGTCGGGCGCGCTGCCATCCGAGTGCAGCAGCCCCGACGCCGCCACCGCCTGCGGCACCGCGACGTGGGTGCCGGTGTGCTTGCTGATGTCGCGGCGCCCGAAGCGCGGCAGCGTGACGAAGCCCTCCGCCACCGCGGACGCCATGCCGACCTTCGGCAGCACCCGACTGTCGGAGAAGCACAGGTAGCGCGGGGCCCAGTCCGGTTGGTATTTCACGTTGGAGCGGTACAGCGCCTCGAGCTGCCACCACTTGGAGAAGAACACCAGGATCGATCGCCACACCCGCAGCACCGGTCCGGCGCCGATCCGAGCGCCCTCCTCGAAGACCGACCGGAACACGGCGAAGTTCAGCGACACCTTGTTGACGCCGAACCGGTCCGCGCCGGTGGCGAGCTCGGTCACCATCAGCTCCACGACACCGTTGGGCGCCTTCGGGTTCCGGCGCATCAGGTCGAGCGACACCCCGGTCGGACCCCACGGCACCAGCGAGAGCATGCCGAGCACCTCGCCGTCGGCCGAGTCCTCCGCGTCCGGGTCCGTCTCGCCGATGGCCTCGACCAGCAGGCAGTCGCCGTCGGCGGCGTCGCCGAGCCTGCCGAGGGCCATCGAGAAGCCGCGCTCGGTCTCGGTGTCGCGCCAGGCATCCGCCCTCGCGATCACCTGCGCCATCTCCTCGGGCGGGATGTCGCGATGGCGTCGCATCCGAACGGTGACGCCCTGCTTGCGTACCCGATTGACCGCCTGCCGGACCTGACGCATCTCGCGGCCGTTGAGGTTGAACTCGCGGGTGTGCAGGATCGCCTCGTCACCGAGTTGGAGGACGGTCAGCCCGGCGCGCGCGTAGGCGGTGGCGCCGAGCTCGCTGGCCCCCATCACCGCCGGGGTCCACCCGTATTTGGAGGCCAGGTCCAGCCACGCGTCCACCGCGTGCGGCCAGGCCTCCTCGTCGCCGATCGGGTCGCCGCTGGCCAGGCAGACGCCGAGCTCGACTCTGTAGGTGACCGCCGCCTTGCCGCTCGGCGCGAAGACCACGGCCTTGTCGCGGCGGGTTGCGAAGTAGCCGAGCGAATCGTCGGTGCCCGAGCGGGCGAGCAGTCCGCGCAGCGCCGACTCGTCGTCCCCGGTCAGTGCGTTGTTCGAGCGCTGTGACCGGAACAGGGTGATCACCGCGGCCAGCAGCGCGAGGGCACCGAACAACCCGAGCAGGGTGTTCACGAAACCGTGTGTGCGCCCGTCGAACTGCTCGTTGTCCAAGACCACGACGCCTGCGACGCGGTTGAGCGACCAGAGGAGCCGCTGATCCGACGGCAGGGTTCCCGGGAACACCTCGACCAGGGCCCAGCCGACCAGGGTGCCGATGGCGAGGCCGAGGAGCAGCACCCCGAGCGCCTTCCAGCCCGCGCCGCGCCGGACCCGCGTGTAGAACTCCTTGCGCGCGGCGATGAGTACGCCGATCACCGCGAGGTGGACGACGAGGGCCAGCGCCGCGTTCATGTCCTTGTCGGCGATCGCCTGGACGAGATTCGCGACGGCGATGAGCACCAGGTAGATGGTGAGCAACCACCACGCGATGCGCTTGCGGCTGGCCAAGGCCGCCGCGAGCAGCGCCAGCACCAGGGCCCAGGAGATGCTGGTGTCCGGTGCGTCGAAGTAGTAGGTGTCGATGTACTCGCGCGGGGCCCGGAAGAGGTACCGGAGCACAGGGGAGATGCTCCACAGGAAGACCAGGGTCGCGTAGACGCCGATCACCACACCGGCGATGTGCGGCACCTCCCTGAGGTGCCCGGTGGTCGGTCTGCCCAGTCGCTTGGGTGCCGGATGAGCGGACTCGAGCGACGTTTCGGTCGTGGTGGTCGGCGTCATCTACCCAGTGTGAAGGGTTCTCCGTTCGTGTGGGGGATGATGAACGAGTGCCTGCGCCCCAAGATGTACCGATCCGTGACGAGTCGATCCGCCTCGGCCAGTTCCTCAAACTGGCGAACCTGATCGAATCGGGCGCCGATGCGAAGGCCGTCATCGCCGACGGTCTGGTCAGCGTGAACGGCGAGGAAGAGGTCCGCCGCGGCCGCCAGCTGCACGAGGGCGACGTGGTGGAGATCGGTGGGATCAGCGTGCGGGTGTCGCGCTAGCGCTCCCGGCAGCCCCGTAGCGCCGAGAGTGCAGCTGTCGGCATCCCACTCGGGCGATGTCCCGACAACTGCACGCTCGGCGATCAGACCACGAGCGGGACGAGGGCCTTGCGATCGGTGGGGTAGTCCTCGAACTTCTCGCGGTACCACTTGTGGGTCGCGATGGCCCGGGGGATCAGGTTGCCCGCGGTGATCAGAAAGATGACGACGCCCGCCAGCGACCAGGTCAGCAGGGCGAACCCGGCCCAGGCGATGAGCTCGCCGAGGTAGGCCGGGCTGGTGACGAACCGGAACCCGCCGCCGTACGGGATCTTGTACTCGGTCGCGCCGGGGTTCTTCTTGTCCCGGAGATTGCGCACGATCGACTCGGACGACACCAGCAGGGCGAACCCGCCCAGGTAGATCACCACGCCGATGAGGAATCGGGGGTCGGTCAGCCACGCTGTTCCGTACTGGTTCAGGTAGTCGTGGCTGAAGAAGGCGCCGTTGAGGTAGCCGTGCATGCAGGTCACCAGCATGCCCATGCCGATGACGGAGACGTTGAAGGTGCTGCGCTTGCCCGGGACCTGCCGGATCGACAGCGGGAAGAACCAGCCGCGGTTCGCGTAGTGCAGCAGCCAGATCCCGGCGAGGACCAGCGAGGTGGGCTCGAACCGGTTCGGGCCGGTCAGGAAGAAGATGGCGAAGACCACCGTCGCGGGGATCTCCATCAGCCACCAGCCCAGCTTCGGGTTGAGGTTGAACCCGAGGTTGGTCGAGCTGAATCGGCCGTACGAACTCTGGGCGAAGAAGCCGCCGATGATGACGAATGCCGCGAAGGCGAAGGCGATCGTCAGGACGGTGTCGTAGACCGTGTTCCCGGTGTACCAGTGCATCGAGATCCTTCATCGTGCGAGCGGCCTGCTCGGCCACGTTCCGGCGGCGACGCCGGATCGGCGACGCTCAAACTGGAACACGTTCTACCACGTCTCGATGCTGCCCGCGGCGCAATCGCGCGATCGGTGCGCTGGCGACAGACCCTGGCAATGGCCCGGTTTGGCCGCAAAGACGAGGCGGGGCGCACGAATCGACGGTGCCCCCCGCTCGGCGTCGATCGACAAAATTGAACGCGGGCCCGCCCTATTGGACGTACTGCTGCTCGAACTCCGCGGTGGGCGGGGTCGGGGTGATGACGTCGATCAGAACGCCCGCTGGACCGGCGATGATGAAGTGCCGTTGCCCGAAGTCCTCCGTGCGGATGTCGAGCACCGCGGGGTGGTGTCCGAGTGTCACGAGGCGCTCGTACTCGGCGTCCACGTCCTCGACCTCGAAATTGAGGATGAGGCCCTGTGCGCGCGAGCGGTACCCGTCGGGGATGGTCTCGTGGGTGTGATCGAGGATCGCGAGTTCGAGGTCGGGTTCGCATCGAAGGCTTACGTACCAATCGGATTCGAATGTCGTCTCGAAGTCGAACCAGTGGCGGAAGAAGTCCGCCGACTCGGCGACGGTGTCGGTGCAGATCACCGGATAGAAGCTCGTCTTTGCCATGAAGCTCTCCGTTCACGATAGATACGTACACAATGTATGTGTCTGCACCATACGCATACACTGCGTACGTATCAATGGGTCAGCGAAGGGGTCGGATTGAGTCCGTCGAAGAAGGAGCAGACCGCGACGACGACGCGAGCCCTGCTCGCGGTGGCCGTCGAGATGTTCGCCGACCGCGGATACGGCGGGGTCGGACTCGACGACGTCGCAAGGCAATCCGGTCTCACGCGGGGTGCGGTCTACCACCACTTCGGCAGCAAGGCGGGACTGTTCGACGCCGTCGTGGAACAGGTGCAGCGCGAGGTCGCCGAGCGGGTGAGTCACGCCGCGGCCGAGGCGGGGAATCTGTGGGACGCCCTCGTCGTGGGCTGCCACGAGTTCGTCCGCGCCGGGTCGGACCGCGGGGTGCATCGGATCATGCTGATCGACGCGCCTGCCGTGCTCGGCTGGCAGCGCTGGCGGGAGCTCGACGCGGCTAACTCGGGTCGCCTGCTGCAGGAGGTGCTCGACGAGTTACAGGCGGAGGGCACGATCGCTCCAGGACTCGCCGCACCGGCCGCGCACCTGCTGTCCGGTGCGATGAACGAGGCGGTGCTCTGGGTGGCACAGTCGGAGGCCCCCGATCGGGACCGGGAATCGGCGCTGGCGACGCTCGACCGTCTGCTGGGCTCCCTGCGGCAGCGCTGACCTCGTCGAGAGTGCACCTGCCGTTCGCCCCACTCGGCCGATGCCCCGACAACTGCACAGTCGGCGGGACACCGCGCCCGGGGCTCGCAGGGCACCGGATGGGTGGCGGGCGCGCAATTCCGCGCGGGGTGTCCGAATTGTCCACGAATCCTTGGGCTTTCGCGTCGCGTGACGTGGACGTGAACCCCCGGCGTCAGTAATTCCCTCCCGGTTCACGGGGAGGACACGAAGCATGCACGAAGTGCGTCAGTGCGCTGAATAGCGTCCGGTCATCGTTGTTCATCGATGAAGGGATCGGACGTGACCACCTCACCACTCAACCGCAGGGCGTTCCTCGGACGCACCGCGCTCACCGGGCTCGGCGTCGCACTCGCGGGAAGCGTCGACACCCTGTTCCGACCCCAGGTCGCGGCCGCGGTGCCGGGGAAGGCGCCCGGGTACGGCCCGCTCCTTCCCGACCCCAACAAGATCCTGTCGCTGCCCGCGGGGTTCTCCTACACGGTCGTCTCCCGCTCGGGAGAAACCTTGCTCGACGACGGCTCGCCGGTCCCGAGCGACCCCGACGCGAACGGCGTGTTCGCGAACGGAAACGGTGCCACCATCGTGACGAATCACGAGGTCGGCAGCAACGAGCCCTTCGGTGTCCCGGTGGTCGACGGTCTCACCTACGACCCGGGTGCCCGCGGCGGCACCACCACCGCCACGGTCGGGCCGAACGGGGCGCGTCAGGGCCAGTACGTCAGCGTGGCAGGAACCGTGAATAACTGTGCGGGTGGGATCACCCCGTGGGGCACCTGGCTCACCTGCGAGGAAACCGAGGCCCGCGCCGGATCGAACGGCTTCACCCGCGACCACGGCTACGTCTTCGAGGTCACCCCGGCCAGCCAGGCGGCGAACGTCGGCAAGAGCCCGATTCCGCTGAAGTTCCTGGGCCGGTACGCGCACGAGGCGGTCGCCGTCGACCCGGCGACGAGCGCCATCTACCTCACCGAGGACGCATCCAACCCGAACGGCCTGTACTACCGGTGGACACCGCCGCGGGGTTTCGTCGGCGGCCCCGGCGCGCTCCATGCGCTCGCCCAGTCGGCAGGCGGGGACACCGCGGGCAGCCTGCAGGCGATGAAGTGCCTCTCCGGCGGTACCCACGTGCCGGACCTGTCGCGGGCCACCGAACCGGGCGTCCGCTACACGGTGCAGTGGGTCGACGTTCCCGACCGGGACGCGAGGTCCACGTCGGTGCGCAAGCAGTTCACGAACGACCAGGTCACGCGCAGCCGCAAGCTCGAGGGTCAGTGGTGGGGCGACGGCGGTGTCTACTTCGTCGCCAGCTTCGCCCGCACCAGTGACGGCAGCGTCGCCGAGCACGACGGCCAGGTCTGGTTCTACAACCCCGCCACCGAGACGGTCGAGCTCAAGACCCTCTTCGGTGTGAACCCGGACCCGTCCGTCGACACCGGGAACTACGACGGCCCCGACAACATCACCGTTTCCCCGCACGGCGGCATGATCCTCGCCGAGGACGGCGAGGGCATCAGCCACCTGATCGGCGTGACGGAGGACGGGCAGCCGTTCCCGATCGCCCGTAACGAGCTGAACGACAGTGAGTTCTGCGGCCCGGCGTTCAGCGCCGACGGGAAGACCCTGTACGCGAACATTCAGACGCCCGGTCTGGTCCTTGCGATCACCGGGCCGTGGCGGCGCGCGGCGGGGGGTTCGGTCTTCGGCTCGTAGCGGCGAGTGTGCACCTGTCGGCGGATATCGCGGGTGGTCGCGTCGCCAGGTGCACACTCGGCTGCGGTGAGGGCGTCAGCTGCGGGGCACTGTTCTCAGGCGTCTCGCGGTGCCACACTGGATGGGCCAGTCACGTCTTCTCGAAGGGCGGCACGGCGATGAGGACAACACCACAGCGCAGGGCGTCTCGGGACGTTCGGGTGATCGTCACCATGATCGTGATGATGGTGCTGCACATGGGATTCGGCGGCGTCACCGCATCGGCCGTCCAGATCGGGCGGACGCAGGGCGGCACGGTATCCGCGGTCGCGAACGTCTCGACACACCAGTTCACGGTCAGCATCGACGGGCAACCGGTGCGGACCATGCCGGCCTCGATGGGCAAGCCCGGCCACGAGACCCCGCTGGGGACCTTCCGGGTGCTGGAGAAGTTCCGCGACATGGTGATGGACTCGTCGACCTACGGCGTGCCCATCGACTCGCCCGAGGGATATCGGCTGTATGTCGAGTACGCGGTCCGCATCACCTGGGGTGGCATCTTCGTGCACGCCGCGCCGTGGTCGGTCGAATCGCAGGGGATCGAGAACGTCAGCCACGGCTGCATCAACCTGAGCCCCGCGAACGCGCAGTGGTTCTACGAGAACGTGCAGATCGGCGACCTGGTCACCGTGATCGGTTGAACCGACAGCCTCCGCGCACCCGCCGAGTGTGCACCTACCGCCTACCGCGCTCGGCGGATGCGCCGGCGACTGCACACTCGGCGGGCCGGGGTTATGCCTCCGCGCGGACGACGACGCCGTCGTCGTCGCTGTAGACCATCTCGCCGGGGTTGAAGGTGACGCCGCCGAAGGAGACCGGCACGTTCTTCTCGCCGGAGCCGGTCTGGGTGCTCTTGCGCGGGTTGGTGCCGAGGGCCTTGATGCCGATCTCGAGGGTGCGCAGGATCGCCGAGTCGCGGACCGCGCCGTTGACGATCACGCCCGCCCAGCCGTTGGCGACGCCCTTGCCGCCGATGATGTCGCCGACCAGCGCGGTGTGCACGCTCGCGTCGCCGTCCACCACCAGCACGCCGCCGTTGCCGGGCTCGCCGAGGGTCTGCTTCACCAGCAGGTTGTCCTGGAAGCACTTGATGGTGGTGATGCGGCCGGAAAAGACTGCGCGGCCGCCGAACTGGATGAACTGAGTGTCACAGCTGCGGATGTCGGGGCCGATCTCGTCGGCCAGATCTGCGGTCGCTACCTGCTCAGTCATCTGTTCTTCCCTTCGTCTGATGAACGCATCCACCCTAGTTCGCCGCGGGCCCGCCGCGGCCGTGGCGCTGCTCATAGTCGTCGCGGGTGCTGTCCGCCCGACGCTGCGCCTTCTCGTTGAGCAGTTCCGGGTCCAGGCCGTGGGCCAGCAGCCGGTGCCTGCGGTAGATGTTCATCAGCGCGATCGCGAAATACAGCACGGGGAACAGCAGCAGCGCCATCATCGCCAGCGGGATCCACCGCTCGCCGGGGATGAGCAGGTAGAACGCCAGGAACAGCGGGATCAGCGGCAGTGTGAAACGCAGCACGTAGCGCACCGAGGCGCCGGGGCCCACCAGGTCGTTGCGTACCCAGTCCTGCATGGAGTCGGGCAGGGTGCGGCCGAACAGGTAGCCGAGGTACTGCGTGAGGGAGGGTTTGCGCTGGTCGGGCATGGTCATAGGGTAGGGCACCCGAGTTTGGCCCAACGCCCGCCGGGTGACGGATCGACGCGGCGGCGGCGTCACCGAAACCGCCCGCTCGCGGCGAGAGCGAGCGGTACCCAATTTGCAGACCGAGCGGTACGTGTCCTAAATTTCTGGTTTGCTCCCTTCCGGGGGTACCGGAGGCCTGTTGTGCGGCCCCGGAGGCAACACCGCAGCGAGACCGGCTCCGATTCGGGGCAGGCAATGTATTCCGGGGGGAATATGTATTTCGGGGGAATCGTCCCGCGCTTTGCGCCGGACCAGGTCATCTATCGCGTCCCGCGCCTTGCGGCGCTGGCCCGTCGTGCTCTCGGCCGACACGGTTCTTCTCTTCTTCGCTGACCCAGCAACCACGTCATCCATTCGCGGTCACGCCGATCGGCGGCACCGCGCGGCCCACTGCGGCCTCGGATCGCGTCGGCACCATCGCGACCTCACGTGGTGGTGCCACCACCACGAAACTTCGAAGGAGAACCAATGAACCACCACAGTGGCGCCCGTCATCGCGCGCGCACCGAGCGCGCGACGGTGGTGGGTGTGATCCCGCTGGCGATCGCGATCACCTGCGCGGGCCCGGCATTCGCCCAGCCCGGCGTGATGGTGCCGGAGGCCGAGCAGCCCGGCGTCGTGGCGGAGTCCGCCCCAGCCCCCGAGCCTGCGCCCGAGGTCGAGCCCGTCGAGGAGCCGAAGACCTACTGGATCGCGCCGCCGGTCGAGTACGCGGAGGTGCCGACCCGGCCCGTGCCCACCTACGACTACACCGAGCCCGTCGCGCCGGTGGAGTTCCAGGAACTGCACCTGCCCGTCGCGGTCGAGGTGGTGGCCCCCATCGAGGCGCCGAAGGAGCGGCTGCGGATCGGTGACTACGTCTCCGACCAGCCGAACTGGCTCTCCGACGAGTACCTCAACCGGACGAACAACACCTCCGCCGTGATCGAGGCGCAGGTCAACACGTTCTGGAAGTCCATCGGCGTGGATGCCAGCCGCTCGGACCGCATTGCCGCGGCGACGGTCGGCGGCGCGGCGGCAGGCGCCGTCACGGGCGCGGTCACCGCCGGTGTCCCGTTCGCGGTCGGCGGGGCGCTCATCGGAGGCACCATCGGCGGTAACGCGGGTCTGGCCGTCGGCAACGCGTTCATTCCAGGATTCGGCTGGGTCGCGGCAGGCCCGGTGGGTACCGCCGCCGGCGCCGCGATCGGCGCCGCCGCGGCCGGAATCCCCGCGGCTGCGGTTGGCGCGGTCGTGGGTGGCGTGGCGGGCGGCGCCGCGGGCACCGCCTTCGGTGCGGGCGACAGCCTCGGCACCCCGACCGAGCTCGTCCTGCCGAACGTCGCCGAGCCCGACGCCGCGGCGCTGAAGCTGCAGGCAGGCGAGGAGTACGCCCGGCTCGCCATCGAGCAGCCGGCCGCGGCCACCGCCGTGATCGATGCGGTCGTTGCGGCCCCGCAGCTCGCGGAGCAGGTCACCGGCCAGGCGGTCGTTGCCCGCGAGGCGACCCTCGCCCAGCCGGGTGGCGAGCAGGTCATCGCCGGACTCGACGCCGCCGCGGTGGAGCTGAATCACGCGTTCGGTCCCGTCGCGGGCATGGTCGGCGAGGCATTGGCGGCGGGCCGGGACGGCCTGGCCGTCTAGGGCCGCCAGCGCACCGGCAAAGGAGGTCCGACATCGTGGGTACGCGACAACCGCCGCCCGGCGGTCGATTCGGCGAATCATCGTCAGATCAGCGTCGCCCACCCCCATGGGTCCCGATAGCCGGCCCGAAGCCGGGCACCTCCGACCCGGGCGCAGCCGGTGCCTGGTTCGAGAAACCGCAGGACGGTGTGCCGCCGGTCATCGACACCGGCTGGGTGCCGCCGCAGTCCCAGCCGGGGTGGCTGCGGCGGCACCGGGTCGACGTGGCGCTGGGCGCCGTCGTGGCGGTGGTCGTCGCGGGCGGTGCGGCGACCGCGCTGCTGTTGGCCGACCGGGGGGCGTCCGACGGCACGGTCTCTCCGGCCACCTCCCCGGCCGCGTCCGACGCGTCCGACGCGTCCGACGAGGCGACATGGTGCGCCGGATTCGCCGACGGTGAGCTGGTCTCGCCCGACTCGTCGGACCGCGGCGCCGCGACGATCGCGGGATTCGAGGACGCCTACTACGTGGCCCGCGACGGGGTCAGGGCCCGCACCTACGTCGCGCCCAATGCGCTCGTCGCCTCGGCGGAGCAGATCGGGCAGGGGATTTCCCAGATCCCTACCGGCACAACGCATTGCCTACTCGTGAAGCGAATCGGTGAGGGTAGGTACGCGGTAGACGTGTTCGACCGACGGCCCGACAACAGTGCCAATCACTACCGCCATACGTTCACCACCGCAGCGGACCCAGGGTCGCCGACCGGGGCCGCCATCACGTCCATCACGCTTCGAGAGGGGAAGTGACCCGACATGAGCCGCGGCTACACGGATTCGACCCGCACCTGGGCGATTCACACCTACCGGCAGACCCGCGACCAGTACCGGTCGCGGCTGGAATGCTGCGCCGCCATTGCCGCGGACGTGGGCGCGCACGCGAACACCGTGGTGCGCTGGGTCAACGACGAGCTGGGTCGGCCGCGAGTCGTGTCGGAGGAGGACCTCCCGCAGCGGGTCCGGGACCTCGAGGGTGAGGTCCGCAGGCTCAGGCAGGCGAATCGGGAACTGACCGAGCGTATTTCGCTCGGTATGTGATCCGCATCCGCTCACTGCCGGGAGCGGCGCCGCTGCCGCGCGTTGGCCATGCCGACCGCGGCGCGCAGGACGTGCGGGGCACGGCGGGCGGTTTGCAGCACCGCTCGATCGATCACGTTCAGGCTCAGAGACTTTCGCGATACGGATGACGGCTCGCCCTCGGCCGGGGTGTCGGTGGCCGCGAGGGCGTACAGGTGCCACCGGCCGGGTACGCCCTTGAGTATGTGCGTTCCGCGGTCGACGAAGGAGAGGCCGGAGCCGACGACCAGGTCCCGGACGGTCCTCGAGACCAGCACCTCGCCAGGCCCGGCCGCGGCCCCGATCCGGGCGCCGACGTGCACGGTCATCCCGGTCAGTTCGGCTCCGATGCCCTCGACCTCACCGGTGTGCACGCCCGCGCGCACGGCCAACCCCAGGTCCTCGGCCTGCCGGCACACGATCCGGGCGCATCGGACCGCGGCCGCCGGACCGTCGAACACGCTGAGGGTGCCGTCGCCCGCGACGTTGACGAGCCGGCCGCCGGCCAGTTCGACCTCGTTGCGGACCTGCCGTTCGTGGGTGGCCCGCAGGTCGCGATAGGGGCCGTCGCCGATCCGGGCCAACATCTCGGTGGACCCGGCGATGTCGGTGAACAGCACCGAGGCGAGATAGCGCTCGGCGTCGACGGGCCGATGGACCCCGGTGGCGACCTCCTCGATGTGGTCGATGATCGGTATCCAGGCCTCGCCGAGTGACGAACCGGGTGCCGCGGCCTCCAGGGTGTGCAGCGTGGCGTGCGGGATCGAGTCGGTGACGTAGCGGGAGACCGCCTCTGGCATCGAGCTGGCCGCCGGGTGGAGCACCCGCGTCGTGCACTGGACGAGGGGGAGGGCGTCGGAGCAGTCGATCCGGAGCAGCCATTCGAGGTGTGCGCGGGCGGTCGCCGGCGGCGCGGAGCAGCGTTCGAGCAGCGCCAGCAGCCTTCGATTGAACGGTGAGTCCTGGCTGGGGTCCCACATCGACATGATCTGGCCGGAACCCCAGTTGTCGTAGACCTTCCGCCAGCCCTCGACGTAGCGGGCCAGGGCGTCGGGGTCCCAGCCGTGCGGGATGTCCGGGCCGTCGCGGAGCATGCCCTCGATGAAGGGTTGCTGTAGCAGCAGGCCGTTCACCCGTTCGGGCGCGCGGGCGGCCAGCAGCACCAGGGGCCCGCAGGTGCTGCCGATGCCCACCATGGTGGCGCGTTGCATGCCGACCGCGTCCATCACCGCGAGTACGTCGTCGGCCTGCTGCTCGAGGGTGGGGATGTGGTCGACGGGGTCGGACAGGCCGAGGCCGTGACGCTGGAAGTAGACGGTGCGCGAGAAGGTCGCCGTCCGCTCGAAGAGGTAGTGGATGTGCGGGTCGGTCCACATCAGGTCCGGGTGCAGGCCGATCTCGAGGAACAGGACAACGTCCGCGCCGCCCTCACCCACGACCTGATAGGCCAGCGCGTGCCCGTCGCGCTCGACGTACCTGGTACCCGGTGGGTCCATGATTCCAGGCTAGTCGGGTCAGTCGGATCGACGGGACAGTCGGCGCTGCCGCGCGTTGGCCATCCCGGCCGCGGCGCGCAGGACGTGCGGGGCGCGGCGGGCCATTCGGAGCACCGCTCGATCGATCATGTTGAGGCTCAGTGCTTTTCGCGATACGGTCGAGGGCTCGCCCGCGGCCGCCGCGTCGGTGGTGGCGAGGGAGTACAGCTGCCACCGGCCGGGGACGCCCTTGAGTACGTGCGTTCCGTGGTCGATGAAGGAGAGGCCGGAGCCGACCACCTGGTCCCGCACCGCGCGCGAGACCAGCACCTCGCCTGGCCCGGCCGCGGCTCCGATCCGGGCGCCGATGTGCACGGTGATTCCGGTCAGCTCCGTCCCGATGCCCTCGATCTCGCCGGTGTGTACGCCCGCGCGCACCGCCAGTCCCAGGTCCTCGGCCTGGCTGCAGACGATTCGCGCACAGCCGATCGCCGCCGCCGGGCCGTCGAACACGCTGAGCGTGCCGTCGCCCGCGACGTTTACGAGCCGGCCACCGGCCAGTTCGACCTCGTTACGGACCTGCCGTTCGTGCGTGGCGCGCAGGTCCCGGTAGGGGGCGTCGCCGATCCGGGCCAGCGTCTCGGTGGATCCGGCGATGTCGGTGAACAGCACCGAGGCGAGATAGCGCTCGGCGTCGACGGGCCGATGGACCCCGGTCGCGACCTCCTCTATGTGATCGAGGACCTCGATCCAGGCCTGACCCATCGAGGTTCCTGGCGGAAGCGGCGGCAGTACGTGCAGTGTGCCGTGCGGAATCGCTGCGGCGATGTGCTGCGAGGCCGCCAACGGGACCGCGCTGCGTGCGGAGTGGAGCACGCGCGTCCCGCACTGGATGGAGGCGAGCACATCGAAATAGTCGATCCGGAACAACCATTCGAGGTGTGCGCGGGCCGTGGCGGGGGTCGCGGAGCAGCGTTCGAGCAGCGCCATCAGCCGCCGATTGAACGGCGAGTCCTGGCTGGGGTCCCACATCGCGATGACCCGGCCTGAACCCCAGTTGTCGTAGACGGCCCGCCAGCCGTCGACGAAGCGGTCCCGCGCCTCGACGGTCCAACCCCTGGGCAGGTCCACGCCCTCGCGGAGCGCGCCCTCGACGAACGGCTGCTGGAACACCAACCCGGCCACCCGGTCCGGGGTGCGGGCCGCGATCAACGCGAGCGCGCCGCAGGTGCTGCCGATGCCGACGAGGGTGGCGCGTTGCATGCCGATCGCGTCCATCACCGCGAGCACGTCGTCGGCCTGCTGTTCGAGGGTGGGGACGTGGTCGACGGGGTCCGACAGTCCGAACCCGCGGCGCTGGAAATACACCATCCGGCAGAAGGTCGCGGCACGCTCGAAGACGTAGTGGATGTGCGGATCGGTCCACATGAGATCGGGGTGCAGGCCGATCTCGAGGAACAGGACAACGTCGGCGCCGCTCTCGCCCACGACCTGGTAGGCAAGCGCGTGACCGTCGCGCTCGACGTACCTGGTACCCGGTGGGTCCATGATTCCAGGCTAGTCGCCGGACCAACCCTGTCGGGAGGGCAGCGCGACGGTTTCGGGGCGTGTGGTCCGTTACGGGTGCGGGTGCGGACCGCTGTCCGGACCGTGCAGGTGGGCTCGTTCCCCGTCCCGGTCGAAGATGGTGAGGATCTCCACGGGGCCACCGTGCGCCCCGATGGCATGCGGGACCATGGTCGAGAACTCGGCCGCCTCACCGGCCTGGACCAGCAGTGTTCGCTCGCCCAGGTGCAGCCGGGCGGTGCCGGACAGCACGGTGAACCAGTCGCGTCCCGGGTGCACCCCCAGCTGCTCCGCCGTGGTCGGACGGTCGGGGGTGATGCGCATCTTCGCCACGGTCACACCTGGCAGGGCCCGGTCGCGCGAGAGGAGCCAGGTCGTCACGCCCGGCGTGTGTTCGGGCTGCGGACGGATCACCACGTCATCGTCGTCGGCCGACTCGACCAGTTGATCGAGGGTGGTGCCGAGGGCCCGGGCGATGGGGACCAGCTGATCGAGGGCGATCCTGCGGTGCCCGGTCTCGATGCGGCTGAGGGTGGAGGGACTCAGGAAGCAGCGTGCCGCGAGGGCGTCCAGTGACCAGCCCCTGGCCAGGCGAAGGCCGCGGATGCGCTGCCGGATCATGGCGTCCATGGTGACTTCTTGCGTCATAGGCAAGATGGTATGCCTATTGCGCATGACGCGCCTAGGGTGGAGCCATGACGCAGCACTCCCACCAGCATGGACATACCCACGGACACGCACACGGCCATCACCACGAACACGGACACCACGACGAGGCGGGCCTGGCGGACATGCTGGACCTGGACGCGGAGGTGCACGGCGCTCGTCTCGGTGAGGTGACGGACTGGGTGGGGCGATTCGCCCCCGACGCCCCGCGTGCGGTTGCCGACATCGGTGCCGGGACAGGCACCGGCACACTGGCGCTGGCCCGTCGGTTCCCCGAGGCCGAGTTGATCGCGATCGACTCGTCGGAGGCGATGCTCGAGCGCCTGCTGGCGTCGGCACGCGGGGGCGGTCCGGTCGACCGGCTGCGCGTCGTGCAGGCCGACCTCGACGCAGGGTGGCCCGCGGTCGGCGCGGTCGACGTCGCCTGGGCCGCGTTGTCGTTGCATCACGTCGCAGACCCGGACCGGGTGCTACGCGACATCTACGAGGCACTGAACCCGGGCGGCTTGCTCGCGGTCATCGAGATGGACGCGTTGCCGCGCTTCCTGCCCGACGACGTGGGTGTGGGCAGGCCCGGACTGGAATCACGGTGCCACGAGGCCATCGCCCGGGCGAACTGGAATGCGCACCCGGACTGGCGGCCGCACCTGGAGGCGGCCGGGTTCGAGATCGCCGAGCAGCGCACCTTCGCCTTCGACGTGAGTCCCGCGCAGGCGAGCATGGCGCGGTACGCGCAGACATTCCTGACTCGCGTGCGCGCCTCCCTCGGCGACAGTCTGGACGCCGCTGACCTCGACACCCTCGACCAGCTCCTGGCGGGTGACGGACCCGGCTCGCTGCAGCGGCGCAGCGACCTGAGGCTCCGGGGTAGCCGGACCGGATGGGCGGCCCGTCGACCCTGAGTTCCCGGGAGGCGAGACGCGGCCGGCGAAATCGTATCGGGGAGCACATCATTCGTGTTAGCTGGTCGCGAACCCTCTCACCTGAAGCAAGGATCTCGGTCGTGTCGCTCAATATTGCCGATCTGTACGAAGCGGTCGCGGACGCGATCCCCGACCGCGTGCCGTTGATCTTCGGATCGCCGGACCCCGCGGGTACCGGTCCGGCCACGTCACAGCGGCGCACCTACGCGGAGCTCGAGCAGCGGGCGAATCGGCTCGCCCACCATCTGCAGTCGGTCGGGGTGCGGCCGGGCCAGCACGTCGGCATCCACATGCGCAACAGCATCGAGTACGTCGAGGGCCTGCTCGCCTGCCTGAAGATCCGGGCGGTGCCGATCAACGTCAACTTCCGGTACACCGACGCGGAGCTGGTCTATCTCTACAACAACTCCGAGATCGTCGCCCTCATCGTCGAGGAGGAGTACCTGTCGACCGCGACCGCCGCCCTGTCGCGCTGCCCTGGCGTGGGGCACGTGTTGACGGTCGGCGCCGACTACGAGGCGGCGCTGGCGGCGCAGTCCCCGGATCGGGACTTCCCGCCGCGCAGCCAGGACGACCACTTCATCATCTACACCGGCGGCACCACGGGCATGCCCAAGGGCGTGGTCTGGCGGCACGAGGACTTCTTCTACGCCGCGCTGTCCGGCGCGAACCTGAGCGGCCCACCACGCACCAGCGTGGCGGAGGTGGTCGAGGCCGCGGTGGCGAACACGAATCCGGCCGTGCTGATGCTCATTCCGCCGCTGATGCACGGGGCGGCGGTCTACTCGCTGCTGACCGCCTTCCTCATGGGGGCGCCGCGGGTGATCGCGCGCAGCTTCGACCCCGTCGAGGTGCTGCGGCTGATCGAGGCCGAGAAGATCGCGGGCATCACCGTCGTCGGCGACGCCATCGCCGGGCCGATCGCGGACGCCATGACGGCGCACGCGGGGGAGTACGACCTGTCCTCGCTCAAGCTGATCGGCTCCGGCGGTGCGCTGTTCTCACCGCAGCTCAAGGACCGGCTGCGGGAGCTGGTGCCGGGGCTGGTCATCAAGGACGCCTTCGGCGCCTCAGAGTCCGGCAACGACGGGGTCGTCGAGTTCGGTGACGACGGCAACAAGCGGATCAGGGCCAACCCGAACATGCTGCTCGTCGACGAGCGGGGCCAGGCCATCGCGCCGGGCTCAGACGAGATGGGCTACATCGCCCGCCGCGGTCACGTGCCGGTCGCGTACTTCGGCGACGAGGAGAAGACGGCCGCGACGTTCCCGGTGGTCGAGGGGGTGCGGATGGCCATCCTCGGCGACATGGGGCGGATGGAGGCGGACGGCACCATCGTGCTGCTCGGCCGCGGCTCGATGTGCATCAACTCCGGCGGCGAGAAGGTGTTCCCTGAGGAGGTGGAGCAGGCCCTCAAGACGCACCCGGCGGTGGTCGACGCCCTCGTCGCCGGGGTGCCCGACGCCCGGTTCGGCGAGCGGGTCGCCGCGGTGGTGCAGCTGCGCGAGGGCGATCACGGCGCCGACCCCGCCGAGATCGCCGAGTACTGCCGCGAGCACGTCGCGGGGTACAAGATCCCGCGGTCGATCGTGGTGGTGCCGTCGATCGTGCGGTCGCCGAGCGGCAAGGCGGACTACCGCTGGGCCAAGGAGACGGTCGCGCGGGGCTGAGGCGCACTCCCCTGTGACGCCGGCCACGGACCAGGTAGGTTGTGTGTAACCGCAAGAACTACTCACCAGTAGGGGTATGAAATGCCTGCTCCGTCCGCCGCGACCTTCGCGCGGCTCGCCGACCTCATCGCCATCCCGGATGCGGCGAGCCGCCCGACCCGCCCCGTCGTCGAGGCCTTCACCGGTCGCGAACTGACGACCGTCCCGGTCGGCACCGCGGAGGACGCGGTGGCCGCGATCGAGCGCGCCAGGGTGGCGCAGCGGGAGTGGGCCAAGCGTTCCGCCGACGACCGCGCCCGCGTCTTCCACCGCTACCGCGAGCTGGTGCTGGAGAACCGCGACGCGCTGATGGACATGGCGCAGGCGGAGACCGGCAAGTCCAGGGCCGCCGCGCTGGAAGAGGTCCTCGACATCGCGATGACCGCCCGGTACTACGCCCGGCTGGCGCCGAAGGCGCTCAAGCCGAAGCGGGTCCAGGGCATGCTGCCCGGCCTCACCAAGACCGTGGTGCACCACCACCCGAAGGGTGTCGTCGGCGTCATCTCGCCGTGGAACTACCCGATGACCCTCGCGGTGTCCGACGCCATCGCCGCCCTGATGGCAGGCAACGCGGTGGTCATCAAGCCGGACAGCCAGACCCCGTACTGCGCGCTCGCCTGCGTCGACCTGATGTACCAGGCCGGGCTGCCGCGCGAGGTGTTCGCGGTGGTCCCCGGCCCCGGATCCGTGGTCGGCACCGCGATCGTCGAGAACACCGAGTACCTGATGTTCACGGGATCCACCGCAACCGGGCAGCTGCTCGCCGAGCAGGCCGGCCGCCGGCTGATCGGCTTCTCCGCCGAACTCGGTGGCAAGAACCCGATGATCGTCACCAAGGGCGCGAACCTGCGCGAGGTGGCCGATGCCGCGGTCCGCGCCTGCTACTCGAACTCCGGCCAGTTGTGCATCTCCATCGAGCGGATCTACGTCGAGCAGCCGGTCGCCGACGAGTTCACCAAGCTCTTCGGCGAGCGGGTCAGGAACATGACCCTGGCCCCCGGCTACGAGTTCGGCATCGAGATGGGCAGCCTCGTCTCCGAGGCGCAGGTCAAGACCGTGTCCGGCCACGTCGACGACGCCGTGGTCAAGGGCGCCACCGTGGTCGCGGGCGGCAAGGCGCGCCCCGACCTGGGCCCGCTGTTCTACGAGCCGACGGTGCTCACCGGCGTCACCGACGAGATGGAGTGCGCCCGCAACGAGACCTTCGGTCCGCTGGTGTCGATCTACCCGGTCGCCGACGTGAACGAGGCGATCCGGCTGGCCAACGACACCGAGTACGGCCTCAACGCCAGCGTCTGGGCGGGGAGCAAGGCCGAGGGCGAGGCCATCGCGGCCCGGGTCCGCGCGGGCACCGTCAACGTCGACGAGGGGTACGCACCGGCCTGGGGCAGCACCGCGGCGCCGATGGGCGGCATGGGTGTGTCCGGCGTCGGCCGCAGGCACGGTCCCGAGGGTCTGCTCAAGTACACCGAGTCGCAGACCATCGCGACCACGCGGGTGCTGAATCTCGGTGGGCCGCGAGGACTTCCGCCGAAGGTGTGGGCGAAGGTGCTGGCGCCGTTCATCAAGGTGCTGCAGTACGTCCCCGGACGCTGACCGGATGGATCGCGCGAGCGTTCTCATCGAGGCCACGCCGTCGGCGGTGTGGGATGTGGTCACCGACATCGCGGGCATGGGCCGGTTCAGCCCGGAGAACACCGGCGGCCGGTGGACCGGCGGCGAACCGGTGACCGCCGGTGCGACCTTCACCGGCAGCAACCGGCACGGTCCGGTGCGGTGGACCACGCACTGCACGGTGGTCGATGTGGTTCCCGGCGAGCGGTTCTCGTTCGAGGCGGACGAGCCGAAGGCGCGCTGGAGCTTCCTGATCGAGCCGAACGGCGCAGGCACCCGGCTCACCGAGACCAGGGAGATCTACGGGACGCCTGCGCTGTGGGTGCGGATCGTGCAGCGCTCGAAGGTGCTCGGTCGGGACCGGGACACGCTGATGCGGGCGGGCATGGAGACCACGCTGGAGCGGATGAAGGTGTTCCTGGAGGTGTAGGGCGGGTGCCCGGATCCCGCTCGGCGCCGCGGTGAATCCATCGAAAGTATGAAACTCGGCGCGCCCCCGGCCTTTCGCGGCGACGGGGGGTGGCGGCGATGATGGAATCGTGGCGGCGCCGTTCAGCGCCCGCTGTTCACGTGGAAGGGGCACCCCCATGACCACCGAGTCGACCGACTTCGAACCGAGGGCCGACCGGCGCGCCTGGATCGGGCTCGGGGTGCTCGCCGCGGGACTGTCCATGATCGTGGTGGACGGCACCATCGTCGGCGTCGCGCTGCCGGTGATCATCACCGACCTCGATCTCGACCTGACCGACGCCCAGTGGGTCAACAGCGTCTACTCGGTGGTGTTCGCGGCGCTGCTGCTCACCGCCGGACGGCTCGGCGACCGGCTCGGCCGCCGCAACATGTTCATCCTCGGTGTGCTGGTGTTCCTGACGGGCAGCGTGCTCGCCGCGCTCGCCACCAACGCGACCTCGCTCATCATCGCCCGTGTCATCCAGGGTGTCGGTGGAGCATTCGTGCTCCCGACGACCCTCTCCAGCGTGAACGCGACCTTCCGCGGCAAGGACCGTATCGTCGCGTTCGCCGTGTGGGGAGCGGTGATCTCGGGCATGGCGGCGGTCGGCCCCCTGCTCGGCGGCTGGCTCACCACCTACTTCACCTGGCCGTGGATCTTCATCGTGAACATCCCGATCGGCATCGCGGTGATCATCGGTGCCCTGTACGCGGTCCGCGAGACCAAGGCCACCATCACCGAGCCCGGCCTCGACGTGGACGGGCTGCTGCTCAGCGCGATCGGCTTCGGCGGTGTCATCTTCGCCCTGATCGAGGGGCAGAGCCTCGGCTGGTGGAAGCCGATCGCTCCGTTCAGCGTGTTCGGGCTCGAATGGCCCGCGGACGCGCCGGTGTCGGTGGTCCCGGTCGTCGGCGCGATCGGCCTGGCCAGCCTCGTGCTGTTCGTGGTCTGGGAGCGGCACCGGGCCCGCGGCAGCCACCGGTCCGCGATCCTCGACCTGAGCCTGTTCTCGGTCCCGACGTTCAGCTGGGGCAACCTGACCGCGCTGACCGTGGCGATCGGCGAGTTCGGCCTGCTGTTGGTACTCCCGCTGTTCCTCGTGAACGCGCTCGGCCTGACCACGATGGGCGCAGGTCTGGTCCTGGCCGCGATGGCGCTTGGCGCCTTCGCCTCCGGCGCCGCGGCCCGGCACGTCGCGGGCGCGATCGGCGCGCCGAAGACGGTGATCCTCGGCCTCGCGCTCGAGGCGGTCGGCGTGGTCGTGGTGGCGCTGTTCATCTCGTCCACGGTGTCCCCGTGGCTGCTTGCCGTGCTGCTGGCGGTGTACGGCGCGGGCCTGGGTCTCGCGTCGGCGCAGCTGACCGGGACCGTGCTCGCCGACATCCCTGCGGAGAAGTCGGGCCAGGGCTCGGCGACGCAGAGCACCGTGCGCCAGCTCGGCGCCGCGCTCGGGTCCGCGGTGCTGGGTGCGGTGCTCTCGGTCTCGTTGGCGCAGAACCTCAGCGACAGCCTCGAGCCGGTCACCGCGGTGCCGCCGCCGGTGCAGGAACAGCTCGTCACCGCGACGAGGGACTCCGCGGGCGGCACCATCTCCGGGCTCCGCGAGCAGGGCGAGGAGGGCAAGCTCGGCCCGTCCGGTCCCGAGGTGACCACGGCGCTGTCGGAGGGATTCGGCGACTCGACCCGCACCGCGCTGTTCGTGGCGTCCGGGTTCCTGGCGCTCGGCCTGGTCAGCGCGACCGCGCTGAACGCGCGCTCCCGCAAGGAGACCTAGGTGTACCCGGCCATCAGCTTGGTGACAGCCGGCTGATCGGCGGCAGGCCTCCGAGTGCGCTGTGACGTCGTCGAGTGTTGTAGTACTCGATCCAGGGCGCAAGCGCGGCGGTGCGCTCGGCGTTGCTGGTGAACACCTGCCGGTAGGCCCACTCGGCCTGCAGGGTGCGGTTCAGTCGTTCGACCTTGCCGTTCTGCCATGGGCAGTGCGGTTTGATGAACTTCTGACGGATGCCGTGCTCGGCGCAGACCGCACGCAATGACCACCGGTAGGCCCAGGCGTTGTCGGTCATCAGCCGTTCGATCCTGGTGATCCCGTTGCCGGCGAAGTAGTCGATCGCACGGATCAGGAAACCCGCACAGGTGGCGCCCTTCTCGTCCGGCAGGACCTCCGAGTAGGCGAGCCGGGAGTGGTCATCGACGAGCGAGTGAACGTAGTCGAATCCAACCTTCGTCGAGTAGTCCCGCTCCCGGTGCTCGCGGCCGCGGGCACGCCATCCGCCGCCGTCGGGGATCCGGCCGAGCTTCTTGACGTCCATGTGCACCAGCTCGCCGGGTCGTTGGCGTTCGTAGCGCACCGCGGTGGTCTTCGACGCCCGGATCACCTCACCGGTCAACGGGTCGCAGTCAGCCAGGTACGGCATCTGGTGTCGTCGCAGGACACGGGAGACGGTGCGGGCCGGCACCCCGAGTTCCGCTGCGAGCCAGTCCGGTCCACGTCGTTCACGCCGGCGCAGCTCAACGATCTGTGTCTCGATGGCGGGCGCGGTTCGAGTCGGCATCATGTGCGGACGAGAGGACCGATCGTGCAATCCCGCCTCACCCTCGGCCGCGAAGCGGTCCACCCAAGTGGACACGCATTTACGGGAAACCCCCATCGCACTGGCGATATGGGCCTTGGGCCAGCCATCCCGGTGGCGTTCGACGATGAGCATTCTCCCGAGATACGTGGTGCGGGCATTACCGTGGGACACGAGAACCTCCGGTGGGAAGTGGGCCTTCGACAAGCCACACCCCAACCGGAGGTTCTCTTCACATCAAGCCGACACGCCCGCTACCAACGTCTTGGCCGGGTACACCTAGGGCACGTCTCCCAAATCCACATTCGGCGCCCCTGGCGCCCGATCGCCGTCCTGCTGCGTTGTCGTCGTCGCCGATACAAACCCGGTATCGGCTCCTCCTCCGCCTTGCCGGACGACGATCGTTTCACCAGGTGCATCCGGAGGGATTTGAGAGACGCGCCCTAGCCGGCCGCCCGGTCGCGGTCGTAGGCGGCGACCACCCGCTTCGGGGCGGTCAGCCGCCACGCCTCCTCGACCAGCTCGGCCAGCTCCTGCGGATCGACGCGGTCGAGGACGACGTCGATCCAGCCCCAGCGCCCGAAGAACGGGGCAACCAGGAAGGTCTCGGGGTCCTGCGCGAGCAGCGCGGCCTGATCGTCGCGGGTGGCCTTGAGGCACGCGGTCGGCGCGCCGTATCCGACCATCGCGAACATCTTCTTGCGCACCCGGAATGTCGGCTGGTTGCCCCAGTTGTCGACCACGATCTCCTCCGCCTCGGGGAGGGCCAGCATCAGTGCGCGTACATCCTGCTCGGAGGGCATGACGCAGTTATAACCTCGCCCGCCGACACCCGCACGGCTCAGGCGGTCGTGGCGAGCGCGGCCGCCAGGCCCAAGGCGACGGCCATCGCCAGCACCTCCAGCACCGCGCGCCGCAGCGAGTCGTCCGCCTGCATCCGGTGCGCTCCCGCCGCGGGCACCCAGGTCCGTCGCCACCACCACCCGAGCGCGCCGAGCGCGAGCAGCGCCGCGGACTTGGCCAGCACGATCCGCCCGTAGCCGGTGTCGAACAGCGCGCCGACGCCACCGAGTTTGACCGCGGCGTCGATCACGCCGGTCACCGTCAGCACCGCGACGCACCGCCAGGCCAGCTCCGAGTAGTGCGGCAGCAGCGTGGCCCATGCGCCCCTGGCCCGCAGCAGCAACGCCATCGCGACGAGCGGTCCCAGCCACAGCGCGGCGGCGAGCGCGTGCGCGGCGCCGAGCAGCGAACCGAGGGTCTGCGCCGACATGTGCCCGGTGACGGGACGGGCCGCGAGCGCGACCGCGGCGAGCACCGCGACGGAGGTGATCGGCCAGTTCGCGCCGCGCCGGAACGCCAGCGCCGCGATCACCGCGATCACGGCGGTGCAGGCCACGGTGGCGCCGCCGATCTGGCCGGCGTTGACGTCGCCGAGGAACCGGCCGAACGTGGTCGAGGAGAGCGCGCCCGCCCCGGTCTCGGTGGTCTCCGCCGCCGCGGCGACCACCAGGGCGACCTCGGCCAGGGTCCAGGCCCCGGCCAGCGCCGCGATCGGCCGCCACAACTCGCCGCGCGTGATCACCGGCCGCGACTCGGACCGCTGCAGCCACTCCAGTGTCGTCAGGCCGAGCACCGTCGCCCCCAGGAGGACGGCGAGCACCCGGATCAGGCTCGACGGGTCGGGGCCGGCCGGGTGGGCCAGCAGCCAGGCCATCCCGACCCCGGCCAGGCCGGCGGGCGCGGCGAACAGCAGCCATCGTGGCGAGATCTGCCACCGCCACCGCCGCCGCGCGCCCGCCGAGGCCACCGGGGTCAGTTCTTGCCGCTGGGTCGGCGCAGCGCGAACGCCAGGCCGCCACCGAACACCAGCACACCCGCGACGATGAACGGCCACATCGGCAGCCCGTCCGAGTCGCCGCCCTCGGCGTCGGCCTTGTCGCCGCCCGGCTTCGCGCCTGGGGTGCCCGAGCCCTGCTCGGTGAGGGTGAAGGTGCGGGTCCCGCTGACGGGGTGGCCGTCGGCGGAGGTCACCCGGTAGGCGATCGTGTAGACCCCGGTGGGGCCGAGCTCGCCGACCGGGACGCTGACCGAGGGGCCCTGCACGGTGGGCTCGCCCTTCGACCACAGGTTGCCGTCGGGGCCGACCACGGTGAGGGTGGCGAAGCTGGGCTGCATCGGTTCGTTGAACGTGATGACGGCCTGCTCCGGGCCAACCGCGACGGACGAGCCGTCCGCGGGGGTGGAAGCGGTCACCACCGCGTGGGCCCCGGCGACGCCCGCGCCGAGCAGCGCGGCCACCGCCGCGAACATCGTCACGACCAGGACGCGGACCCGGGCGCTCATGAGCGTCGCCCGCGGACGGTCGCGCCGACGCCGAGCGCGGCGCCGAGTGCGCCGAGCACCAGGCCGATGCCGCCGAGCCAACGGGCCGTGGTGTCGACGCCGTCGTCATCGGTGGTGGTGGCCGAGGCGGTCGCGGCGCCGTGGTGGCCGTCCTCGGACTCCGAGGCGGGGGCCAGCGCGAGGGCGGGCGCCGGCTTGTCGGGCTCGCTGCCGTCGGGGCCGGGCTGCTGATCCCAGTTCACGACCTGGCCGTCGCTGTAGGTCTGCGTCGCGGCGAAGGACACCTCGTCCTGCTCCGGCAGCGGTCCCGTGGACAGCAGGAACTGCTGGAACTGGCCGGGTCCGACACTGACGCCGGGATCGGCGGTCCAGGTGACCGAGGTGGCCTCGCCGGAGGCGGCGTCCTTGGTGACCTGCGACGTCCAGCCGGGCATCGGCTCGGTGCGGGCGGATGCCAGGTTGGGCAGCGCCACCGTCAGCTTGGTGGTGCCCGCGGTCTCCGACTCGGTGGGCACCTTGAAGGTCAGGACGGTGTAGCCGCCCTGCTCGGCGCCAGGGGCGCTGACCGAGACGTGAGCGGAGGCGATGCCGGTGCCGAGTAGCAGGACGCCGCCGGTGGCGCCGACCGTGAGGAGGGCGCGGGAAATGAGGGTGGTCATGGGGTTCTTTCTCTCGAGAGGGGAGGGCGGGCTCGGGTCGCCGAGTCCGCTATGCGGGCACCGCCGCGGGCGGTCCCCGTCTCGAGATGCAGAAGTGCAGCAGCGTCACCGTCGCGATCGGGTTCGTCGGCGCGGTGCGGAGCGAGAAGTTGGTGCGCGGCAGCGGATTCCAGCGACGCAGGACGGACCGCAGCACCCGGGTGATCGGGCCGTATACGGCCTCCGCGGCCAGGATCAGCGCGGCACACAGCGCCGTCGCGACGGTGTGGGCGGCGAGCATCGTCAGCCCGCGGGGGGAGAGTTCCGGGCCGTGGAACTGGTGCGCGGTGAGGGCGGTCGAGAGCGCGAGGTGTCCGACGAGTTGCCCGGCGGACAGCGCCCCGAGCAGCGCGACCCGCCCGCCGCGCAGGCTGCCGGTGAGCGCGCCGACGGCGGCGCAGCACAGCACCAGCAGCGTCAGGGTCGAGGAGTCCGGGTACCCGCCGCCCGCAACCCCGTGACCGGCCACGGAGAGTGCCGCGGTGAGCGCCCCGACCGCCGCGCCGCGCAGGCGGGCGGGGTGATCGGGGCGAGGGGTCGGCATCTTCGGAGTGGTCGAGCCTGGGGTCAGCGGACGCCGAGGCGGGCGAGCAGGTCGGCCTCGACGCCGTCGAGCTCGGCCGAGATCGCGTGGTGGGCGGCCCTGCGGCGCTGGACAGGCATCTGCTCGGCGGCGCGGACGGCCGTGTTGAGCTCGGCCAGGCGACCGAGGACGGCGCCGGTGAACCGGGTGGTCTCGGCGTCGGGGTACTGGGCGGCGATGGCGTTCGCGGACCGCTCGGCGCCTGCGATCCGGGCGCTGAGGTGGGCGCCGTGCCCGGTATAGGTGCCCAGCTCCTCGGCGGCGATACCCATCTTGTTGGCGCGCTGCTGGTCGAGCTGGGCGCGCAGCACGGTGGCGCCGCGGTAGACGAGGGGGGCGAGCACCGGCGTCAGCAGCCTGGCGATGCCGAGGTACTTGCGGACCTGGCCGACGCTGAGCTTGCCGCGGGTGGCGGCCTTCTCCTGCGCCTTCAGCGTCGCGATCTGAGCCTTCTCGACCTTCTTCGCGGACTTGGCCTCGGTGCGCATCTTCTTGCGGTCGTTGCGGGCGCCGAGCTTCGCCTCGACCTTCGCCTTGTGCTTGAGGGCCTTCGCCTCGGCACGCCGGGTCGCGCGTGTCTTACGTTTCCTGAACAAACCCATGCGTAAGGCCCCTCATTCTTGGCGCTCGAGCTTCGGCACACCTCGTCCCCGACAGCCTATCCGCGACCGCCCCGGGCCACGGCGTCGAGTCCGGCAGGGCCCGCTCCGGCGCGGTCCGGTCGCTCCGCGGGCTCCTGTCCCGGTAGGCGCGGTGCGGGTTGTCGGTGCGACGGACCATAATCTCGTCATCGTGAATTCTTCGCAGGACCCCCGGGATCCGCACCAGGACGCCGAGCCGGGCCGTAACGGCACTCGGTCGGTGCTCATCGACCCCAGGACGCTCACCACGTGCCGGCACCGGGTCCACCTCGATTCGGCGTATCCCGAGCTGATCGCGTCGGCGCCGGAGGACATCGGTGTCCAGCAGCGCCGGGAATCGGCCCAGGCATACCGGGAGGACATGCTCCGGCGGTTGATGGCGCCGGGCGGTCACAGCTGGGTGCTCATCGATCAGTCCGGCCCGACGCGCGAGCGGGCCGCGGCGACCCTGCGGGCGTGCGCCGAGGGTGCGGACCGGATCTGGGGCGCGGTGTTGCCGCTCGAGTTCGACACCGGCAGGCGCGGGCGGGCGGAGCTGTTGATCCGGGACGCCGACCGTGGGGGATACATCCCGGCCATCGTGGTGAACCACAAGGTCACCGACCCGGGCAGCGGCGCGGTCACCTCCGGGCTGGACAACTGGGCGCCGAGCGTGGACCCGGACCGGAAGGTGCGCGCCCAGCTCCGCGATCAGCTCCGCCTGGCCCACCTGCAGCGCATGCTCCAGGCGCATGACGTCGCGAGCCCGTCGATGCTCGGCGGTGTCATCGGGTACGGCGGCGAGCGTTTCCTGGTGCACGACCTGGCCGCGGTGATGGACGTCTACGACGAGCGGTTCGCCGACCGGCTCGCCGTCGCGCGCGGCGACCGCTTCACCTCCCCATCGCAGATCGGCGAGTGCCGGTCCTGCCCCTGGTGGTCGCGGTGCAAGGAGAACCTGACGGCCGCCCGGGACGTCAGCCTGGTGGCGACGGGCTCGCGGGCCGAGACGCTGCGCGCGGCCGGGGTCTACACCATCGACGACCTCGCCGCCTGGGACGGACCGGCGCCGGAGGAGTGGCAGGGCAACGGGTTCGAGGACACGGTGGTGATCGCGAAGGCCTGGCTGGGCGGGGTCCCGCTGGTGCGGCGGCAGCCCGAGGTCACGGTGCGCCGGGCCGACGTCGAGGTCGACGTGGACATGGAGAGCTACCAGGAGCACGGCGCCTACCTGTGGGGCACGCTGCTGACCGCGGACGGTGTCACCCAGCCGTACCGGCCGTTCGTCACCTGGGACCCGTTGCCGACCCGGGACGAGGGCAGGTCCTTCGCGGAGTTCTGGGGGTGGCTGATGGGGATGCGGGAGCAGACTCTCGCCGCGGGCAAGACCTTCGCGGCCTACTGCTATTCCCGTGCGGCGGAGGACAAGTGGCTGCTCGACTCGGCGACCCGGTTCGCCGGGATGCCGGG
Organism: Rhodococcus sp. UNC363MFTsu5.1; assembly: GCF_000686785.1. NCBI lineage: Bacteria > Bacillati > Actinomycetota > Actinomycetes > Mycobacteriales > Nocardiaceae > Rhodococcus > Rhodococcus sp. UNC363MFTsu5.1. Next base: position 12,845 of record NZ_JMLO01000031.1, on the reverse strand, counting down.
TATCCCGACGGTCGCGCAGATCCGCGCCTTCATCGACAGCCCGGACTGGGTGGACGTCTACCAGGCGGTGAGTGACCAGTTCGTCTGCCCGAACGGCAAGGGGCTCAAGAAGATTGCGCCCGTCGCCGGGTTCAACTGGCGGGACGCGGACGCAGGCGGCGAGGCGTCGATGAGCTGGTACCGGGATGCCGTCGGCTACGACCACGAGCCGGATCTCGAACAGCGGGAGCGGTTGTTCGTCTACAACGAGGACGACGTGCAGGCGACGCGGGTGCTGCGGGAGTGGATGACCGAGCGCGCGGCGGCGGAGACCCCGCTGGCCTCGGAGCTGTAGGCGCCTGCGGTGCCCGTGCGCGGTTGACGAGTCCGGGGACCCGCCGACCACGCACGGGCAGCAGAGCTGCCTAGCGCGGCGCCATCCGCAGCGCGCCGTCCATGCGGATCGTCTCGCCGTTGAGGTAGTCGTGCTCGACGATCATCTGCGCGAGCTGCGCGTACTCGGAGGGGTTGCCCAGGCGGGACGGGAACGGCACGCCGGCCTCGAGGCCCTTGCGGTACTCGTCGGTGACGCCCGCGAGCATCGGGGTGTCGATGATGCCGGGGGCGATCGTGTTGACGCGGATGCCGAACTGCGCCAGGTCACGAGCGGCCGGGACGGTCATGCCGTGCACGCCGCCCTTGGAGGCGGAGTAGGCGATCTGGCCGATCTGGCCCTCGAACGCGGCGACCGAGGCGGTGTTGATGACGACGCCGCGCTGGCCGGACTCGTCGACGGTGTCCGTCTTGGCGATCGCGTCGGCGGCCAGGCGCATCACGTTGAACGTGCCGAGCAGGTTGACGGTGATGACCGTGCGGAACAGCTCCAGGTCGTGCGGTCCGTTCTTGGACAGGATGCGACCGGCCCAGCCGACGCCCGCGCAGTTGACGACGGTGCGCAGCGGCACGCCGGAGGCGACGATCTGGTCGACGGCGGCCTGGACCTCGTCGCCGCTGGTGACGTCGGTGGGGATGAGGGTGACGCCGGCCGGGACGCTGTCGCCCGCGCGCTCGATGGACTGGGCCAGGTCCAGCCCGAAGACGGTGGCGCCTGCGTCGGCGAAGCGCTTGGCGGTGGCGGCGCCGAGACCGGAGGCCGCACCGGTGACCAGTGCCGCGGTTCCCTGGAGTTCCACTGTTCGATCCTCTTTTCTGGCGGCCACCGTTGGCCGACCGGTAGTGACCTGAACGATAGCGCCCCGGTCGTGAGTCTGGTTAACGACGGTTCACCGAACAGTGTGCCAGCTGTGCTGCTCCGGTCGGCGGTAGTTGTTGCGTATAACGGTTGACCTGCGACGATGCCGATTCTCGGATTTGGCCGCCGCGTCGGGCGGGCGGCCCTAGTCTGGCTCGGTCGGGGCGGTCGAACGTCTGCCCGTCGTTTGTCGAATGGAGTTCTCCTGTGCGAAAAGGCTCGATGCGGTCGAACAGTCCTGTCCACCGTGGTGCATCAATGCTCGCCGCGATCGCGGTCGTTGCCGGCGGGCTGACGGCGGGCGTCGGGACGGCAACGGCGTCCGGGTCCGCCGACCTCGGGTATTTCCTGCCGCTCGTGTCCGGCTCGGTTGATCTACCCGTTTGTCCGGGCGGATTCAACAGGTACGCCGTGCCGAAGCAGGCGGGGGATGTCACGGCGCGGAGGACCGTAACCACCCCGGCAGTTCCCGGATCCTGGTTCTGGAGCCATGACTGGTTTGAGGTCGCGGGCAATGAAACCAAGTATGTTCAGCGTCTCACCGACTACCCGCCCTCGGCCGCGTACAAGCTCAGGTCTATCCGGATCCAGTGGCGGGATCTGGAGACAGATGAACTCAGGACGGAGACCGAGCCCCCGACGTCCATCGACAAGCAGACCGGAGCGGTGACGATCACGGGGAACTGGGCAGTCAGGGGGGACGCATCTCGTCCGGGCAACACGTATTTCGACTTCCAGTACGACGTTCCGTTGACGGCGAAGATCGGATCGGTCCAGGAAAGCGGCGTCGGCTTCACCGCCGCCGGTCTCGTACCACAGGACTGGCCGGCGATGGATGGGGCCGCTTTCGAAATCGTCGAGGGGCCCGCCATATGCCGGCCACCCACTGGAAACCAGTAGTCGGTCCGTCACCTGAGTCCAGTCGGCCGGCCACCCGGGGTCCAGTTTCGATCCCATCGTGTTCAACGCCTTGACTTGTGGAAGGCGAGGCTCAATTCGGTTAGCGGCCTTCTCGATTCGCCCTATTCTGGCTCGGTCGGGGGGCATTCCGTTGGGTGGTCGCCCGGTCATCACACTTCGAACGAAGGAATCCGCATGTCTCGAAATCTGGCCCGTCGTGGCGCGTCCGTCCTTGTCGCCGGGGTTCTGCTCGGCGGCGGTCTGGCCCTCGGCGGGGGCACGGCGTCGGCCGTGGAAATCCCTCCCGGCTCGAACGGCTCCGCCGAATTGCTCGGCAGCCCGGTCGACTGGGCAGCGGCTGCGGTGCTGGCTGCCGGGGCCGTGGGTGGCTCGGTCGACCCGGGCGACCTCACCTTCTACGGGTGTTCACTGCAACAGGGCAAGCCCTGCAACATCCCCAGCCCCTCGGAGATATTGCTCGCGCTGTTGCAGGGTCGCGATCCCCACGCTCTGTAGCCGCGACCACCCGCCGCGCTTGCCGCCCGCTCAGGTTCCTGGGCGGGCGGTTTCGGTCTCGATCGTCGAGCCCCTGCGGTCGTGGTCGTCTCATCGTTGGTGAGCTGTCGCGCGGTCGTGTTTAACGCCTTGACCTGTGCAGACGTCGATTCTCGGATTCGGCAGCCGGGGCGGGCGGACGGCTCTAGTCTGGCCCGTTGGGGGGCGTTCGATAGGTGTGCTGCCCCGGTCATCACACTTCGAACGAAGGAATCTGCATGTTGCGAAATCTGGGGCGCCGCGGCGCGTCCGTCCTTGTCGCCGGGGCTCTGCTCGGCGGCGGTCTGGCCCTCGGCGGGGGCACGGCCTCGGCCGTGGAAGCCGCCCCCGGGAGCGTGAGCGGCTCGGTCGGCTCTGAGGAGCTGGGCCCCGCCGACGTCATTTCGATGCTGACGCTGGGTGTGTTGGTTGAGGGCGGCTCCGCCGATCGCGCATACATGTGGAGGGGATGTGCGAAGAGCTGCCCTCCGCCCGGAACACCCGTCGGAATCCTGTCTTTGTTCGACTGGTTGATGGGCAACCCGCCCGGGACCTCCATAGTTCCCGCTCCCATCTAGCACGGTCCAGCTAGCGGCGGCCGCCGAGTGAGGCGCCGCGACACAGCGCAACTCGCCCGTAGCGCGTCGAGTCGTTCGGCCCGGAGGTCGAACAGTCGAAACAACCGAGCCGGCGCCGCCGGCCCAGCACAGGTCCTCCTATTCCGGTGCGGCCGAGCGCCCCTGATGGGTGTGGCCGTCCCGTTATCCTGCTTCGAACGAAGGAATTTGAATGTTGCGAACTCTCGCGCGCCGCGGCGCGTCCGTCCTTGTCGCCTCGGCTCTGCTCGGTGGCGGCCTGGCCCTCGGTGGGGGCACGGCGTCGGCCGAGGAAGCACCAGGCGGCGTGAACGATCTCGTCAGCGGCTCCGTCGACATCGTGAACGCAGTCACCAGCGCCCCCGTGGTGATGTTGTTGGAGGTGGGGAGGTTGGTCGGCGGCTCGTCAGACTCCGACAGCGTCACCAGTGGGTGTAACACCGACCAGGACGCGACGGGGTGCCCGTCTTTCTAGGCGAGGCGCTTCTCGCGTAGTTGCCGCGGCGCCGCCCGCCCTGGGTTCCGGAGCGGGCGGCGTTGTGGTTGATCGCCGAGCCTTTACGGTCATGCTCCTCGCTACGCGCGTTGAATTGTCGCCGTGTTCAGCGCTTTGACCATTGGAAATCGAGGCTCAATTCGGTTCCCGGCCTTCTTAATTCGCCGTATTCTGGGCTCGGTCGGGGGGCGTTCTGTTGGGTGTGGTCGCCCCGGTCATCACACTTCGAACGAAGGAATCTGCATGTCTCGAAATCTGGCGCGCCGCGGCGCGTCCGTCCTTGTCGCCTCGGCTCTGCTCGGTGGCGGCCTGGCCCTCGGTGGGGGCACGGCGTCGGCCGAGGAAGCACCAGGCGGCGTGAACGATCTCGTCAACGGCTCAGTCGATTTCGGAAACGCGTTCGTCAACATCCCCTTCGGGCTGTTCAACGAGGGGATGAAGTTGGCCATCGGCTCGTCAGACTCCGACAGCGTCGGGTGGTACGGGTGCACAACTGACCAGGACCCGGTTTGCGGCCCGATTCCGAACTAGGCAAGGCGCTTCTCTCATGGTTGCACGGGCGCGCAATCGGTTCCTGCTTGTCACGGCGTGGAAGAGCCGTATCCAGTCGACCGCGAAGCCGCCTGCCCAGGATTCCCGTTCGGGCGGTGTCGCGCACTGAGTGTCACGCCTCGCGGTCGTACTCGTCGCTACGCGAGGTGAGTTGTCGCCATGTTTAACGCTTTGGCCTGCGGAGGGTCGAGGCTCAAATCGGTTACCGGTCTTATTGATTCGCCCTACTCTGGCCGGTCGGAGGGGGCGTTTTGTTGGGCGTGGCCCCCCGACCATCACACTCGAACGAAGGAATCTGCATGTTTCGAAATCTGGCGCGCCGCGCCGCGTCTGTCCTTGTCGCCGGGGCCCTGCTCGGTGGCGGTCTGGCCCTCGGTGCGGGCGCTGCGTCGGCCGAGGAAGCCTCCGGCAGCATGAACGGCTCCGTTGAAACGACTGGGTGTAACCCCAAACAGGGTGCGGACTGCGACTTCCCACTCCCGTTTGGCTCCGGCAGTATGAGCGGCTCCGTTGAGACGTTTGGCAGCCCCCTCGATTGGGCGGCGGTGGGAGTGCTCGCCGTGGGGCAGGCGGGTGGTTCGATCGGCGACCTCACCTTTGGGTGTAACCCCAAACAGGGTGCGGACTGCGACTTCCCCACCCCGTCCGAGATCTTGCTCGCCCTGTTGCAGGGTCGCGATCCCCACACGCTGTAGCCGCTACTCTCGACGTGTCGCCGCCCGCTCAGGTTCCTGGGCGGGCGGTGTCATGTGTTGATCGTCGAGTCCCTGCGGTCGTGCCTTCCGAATCACCATCAAGAATATGGGCGATCTCGACCGAGGAATCACCAAGCTGGTTCACAACAAGCCACTCAATTCTGCGCTGACCGGTGTCACCACCAAACAGATCAGTCATGTGACTGCTGGCAATCAGGACGGTCTCGACCCGATCGTGCTCGATCACGTGCACGATCCGGAGGCTCGCACCGTTACCTTCACCGATCCTTCCGGAGACCCGGTGTCTGTCGGCGACGGACTCCAGTTCGATCTCACCTACATGGCGGCCTACTCGCCGCGGTTGGAAGAAGGCGCCGGCGTCAGCAGTTTCACCCTCGAGGGGCCCGGCTTCACTCCGGTTGTTTCGCCCCCTGTGGGCACGGTGACAGGCGGCGACCTGCGAGGCCCACTCAGCTGAGACTGGGAAGGATGGTCGGCGCCTCGGGAACTCCCCGGCTTCGGTAGTTCCGGCTCCTGACCGACCGGTGGTGGTCGCGGCCGGACCCGCGTGACCACCACCGGTGGCGTGGTGAATGACCGACTCTGAAGTCCCGGCCGAACTGACGACGGTTCGCCGGGCGGATTCGAATCCGACGGAGCTCGTTTAACGCTATGACCTGCGGAAACTCGAGGTCCCATACTGCCGCCGGCCCGGCTGATCCGCCCTATGCTGGCGCGGTCGGGGGGCGTCCGATGACTGTGGCGCCCGGTCCTCGCACGTCGAAATGGAGAAATGCCTTGTCCAACAACATGATGCGCCGCGGCGCATCGATCCTTGCCGCCGCCGCGGTGGTCGCCGGCGGGCTCACGGTCGGTGCAGGTACCGCGAGTGCGTTCTGCATCCAGAGCGGTGGCCTGGCGCAGCTCAAGTCGATTTCTCAACCCACCTGCCAGAACGCGAGGAACCGGTACGTGGAGGAAACCGTGGCGGGCTTCCGTGTCGGCCACGATGTTCCGATCTCGGCCGCCCCGGGGGACGAGGTGTGGTTCTTCATCGGAATCAATAACTCGGGCGATCCGGCTCGCGGCGTTACGAAGGTGGTCCACCATCCACCCGAGGGCTTCGTGCTGAAGAGCGTAAACAGCTACACGCTCAGGTTGATAGCGGCTGAGAACCGCTACGAGACGGTTCCTGTCGCCCTCACGTCCGAGGTCGATCCTGCTACCGGGGCCGTCACCCTGAAGGCCCCGCCCGGGCAGCCGCTGAGTGTTGCGGACAGACTGTATGTGGATGCGAAATACCAGGTCGAGGACTTCATCGTCGGCGCCAGCGGTGTCACGTTCGAGGCCACTGATCTTCCCGAAACGCGCGACTGGGTGGCGAAGGGATGGACGGCGCCTCAGAAGCTACCCGGCTTCGGCAGTTCCGGGTCCTGATGGACCTTGCGGTGGTCGCTGCCGGATGTTCGGTGGCGACCACCGAATCACTCACATCGAGATGGAGAAACGCATTGTCCAACAATATGTTCCGCCGCGGTGCGTCGATCATTGCTGCAGCCGCGGTGACCGCCGGGTGCCTCGCTGTCGGTATGGGAACAGCGAGTGGTTCCGATTGCCAAGCGAGTGGTGACCTGACACAGCTCAGGCCGAGGTCGATTGCCGGTTGCCTGAACTACACCCACTGGTCGTCGGGGGCGACGGCTGCGGGCTTCACCGTCGCCCACAGTGGCCCGAAGGGAGCCGACACGGGGGAGGAGGTGACGTTCTACAGCACCATCAGCAACACCGGAGATCCAAGCCGCGGAATCACGAAGGCGGTTCATCATCCACCGGCGGGTTTCGTGCTGAAGAGCGTGAGCAGCAGCCGGATCCGGCATGTGCCTGCGGAGAACCGCTACTACTTTGAGCCCGTCGGGCTCACCTCGGAGGTCGATCCGGCCACCGGGGCTGTCACCCTGAGGGACCCGTCTGGACGACCCCTGGACATTCTGGACGGATTGTCATTGTCCTTCACCTACGAGGTCAGGCAGATCATCGGCGTTGGCACCAGCGGGGTCACGTTCGAGGCGACCGGTGTCCCGGAAACCCCGGACTGGCTGGCGACGGGAAGGACGACGGTGGCACCGATCGGAGGCGCCATCATCGGCTACGGCTCCTGACGACCGGTGGTGGTCGCGGCCGGACCAGCCGCGACCACCACCTCGATCTTCTCGCCGGGTCAGGAACAGTCGATGCAGCGCAACACCGCGGGCAGCACGTCGAGCCGTTCGACGCCGATCGGCCGCCCGCACTTCACGCACACCCCGTAGCTGCCGTCCTCGACCCGGCGCCGGGCGGCGTCGAGATCCTCCAGTTCCTGCCGAGCGTCGTCGAGCAGCGAGGCGACCTGGGCGCGTTCGAACGCGATCGTGGAGCCCTCGGGATCGTGCTCGTCGTCATTGGTGGTGAGTTCCGACCCGTCCAGGATGTCGGCCAGCCGCGCGGTCAGCGACTCGATCCGATGCACGGTCGCGGTGTGCTCCGCCGCGATCCGGTCGCGGGCGGTGGCGGCAGCGGACTCGGTCATGTCCGGTACAACGCCGCAGCGCAGCGGATGCTTCCGTCGGCCCGACCCGGGCTTGGTCATGGCGCGTGGAAGCTCGTCAGCTCGTAGTGGAGGGTGGGGGTGCGCATGACCTTGTGTGCGGCCCGCACCATGACGCGCTGCAGGATGGGGAAGCGGTGGTCGATGGCCCGGGCGGCGGCGTCGGCCTCGGCACCGGTGAGCAGCCGCGCGGTCGCATCCGCCTCCTCGCCGGTCGGCTTGCCGGACCAGGTGCAGGGCCAGATCCGCACATCGGGGAAGTTCCGCAGCCGCTTGTTCTTCGAGGCCCTGCCGGGTGTCCGGAAATACGCGTGGGTCCCATCGACCGCGATGTTCACGGGGGTGTCGACCCAGCTGCCGTCCCGCTTGCGGGTCTGCAGCAACACCACCTTGGCGTCCGCGATCGGTTTCGGGGGAATCTGGTCGGTCATGTCACCCCTCCTGTGGGTGCCTGCGAGACCCTTCCAGTATCCGTCGAATCGTGGGTGTGCAGGGAGCGGGTTCGGCTCAGGAGCTCTGGCGCGGACGGGGGACCGTTCGCGCCAGTGTTTAACGCTTTGACCTGGGCAAAGGTATGTAGGTGATTCCGCCGCGGCCCGCCGTTCCACCCCTTACTCTTGGCGAGTTCTCGGGGGCGGGTGACGGGCCGGTCCTTCCCGTACAGAAGGAGACAATGTCAATGGTTGGTCGTCTGGTGCGTGCCGGCGGGTCGTTGCTCGCGGCGCTGGCCATCGTCACGGGTGGTGTGGTGACGGGTGTGGGAAGTGCGGGCGCGGCGGGGATGGGAGGTTCTGGGTCAGCGTGTGAGACCTGTTTTGACAATAGCTTCCGCGACTACCAGTACCGCGGCGACATTCTGGTGGACTACCGGGGGCCCGGCTCGGTCGCCGTGGGTCAGGAGGCCGCGTTCACCGCCGAGTTCGTGGCTCGGCACTTCGGCCCGGGCCCGATGCCGGACGTGAAGGTCGCCACGGTCACGCACCGGGCACCGGAGGGATTCGAGTTCGTGGGGGCGGAGGTGACCGCCTACGACTGGACTCCCGGCAAGTACCCGATGACCCCGTTGGACGCGTCTGTCACCGTCGACCCGGTCACGGGATACCTCACGCTCACCGCGCCGGCCGGGGGTTGGGCAATCCCTGGAATCGCGGACGCCGACGAACCCGGCACCACACGAACGGGCAGCGTGATCGCGAAATTGCGGTACAGAGCGACCAAGTCGGTGAGCGACGGCGTCAGCAACCTCACCTTCACAGGTACCGATGTCCCGGCCTCGGACGGCTGGGTCACGACGGGGACCACGCGGGTCGACGCGGGCCCGCAGGGTCTCGGGGGGTTCGGCAGCTCGGGTAGCTGATCGCGCGATCCTCGCCGCCGTGCGATCCGTCGCCGCGCGGGGATCCGTCAACCGGCGGGACCGACGCCGCCAATTTGTTTCCCGATGCCCACCCTGGCGTCCGTGTGCTTTCGCCGCGGACCGATCAGAGCCGTGGGCTCGGCAATTTCGAAGGGAAGACTCTCAATGGACGGAAAACTTGTGCGCCGGGGCGGGGCGGCGCTCGCGGCGCTCGCCATTCTCACCGGTGGTGCGCTGGCGGGTGCGGGAGGCGCGAGCGCCTCGTCGACGGGAAGCGCGGACGGACAGTCGTGGTTGCCGGACGAGATCCTGCAGAACCTGCTGCCGGTCTGCGAGGACTACAGCCCGCAGTTCCCGGATCAACGACCCTGCTACCGCAACTCCTTCTCGGACTCGGGGACGCTCGGCAACTACCCCGGCTGGTACGGCGGCGTCAAGGAAGTCGATGCGGGTGCCAAGGCGACGTTCCGCGCTGTGGTCGGTGCGACGGAGGCCGCATTCCAGGTTGCCGATCCGGAGGCGAACGTGGACGTTAGGAGTGTCACCCACCACGCGCCGAAGGGCTTCACCTTTGTCGGGGTCAAGGTCCTCGGCCAGACGCCCCAGCCGATCTCACCCTGGCCCATCGTGACCTTCGACGCGACCACGGTGGTGGATCCCGCCACCGGTGACGTCACGGTCACCGCGCCCGAGGGCGGCTGGCCGATCCGGCCGGGCTGGAACGGCGGCAGGTTCGCCACCGGCACGGTGACACTCGCCTTCGAATACACGGCACCCGACGAGGCCCTCGACGGCGCCTGCGGATTCACCTTCACCGGAACCGGCGTGCCGGCGTCGCAGGGATGGGTGGCGACCGGGAACACCCGCGTCCTCCCCGCGTCCTGGGGCCTCGGGACCAGCGGAAGTTCCGGTTCGTGACCCCGCGCGCGACCCTCATGGATCTCGGCAGCAGCTCTCCCTAGCGATAGCCCAACCGCCACGTCACCCACGCGGTGACGTGGCGGTGGGTTCGCTGCCGTTATCCCGCCCGGCGGTCGAGGGAGGTGGGGCTTTCCTCGGCAGGTAGGGCGGCGGCCCGCCGCGACCGCACGTAGTGCACGACACTTGCGGTGATCGCGACCGCGAGGATCGCGCCGCCGGCGATCGGGCCGGCCGCGCTGCCCGGGAACAGGCCCTGGAGCAGCAGCATCACGCCGAAGACGAAGAACAGGGTCGCGGCGGCGAGCTGGATGAACCGCTCGGGCAGGTGCTTGCCGAGCACGGCGCCGACGACGATCGCGAGGGCGTCGGCCGCGACCATGCCGACCGTCGAGCCGATCCACACGCCGACCCAGTCGTTGTCCGCGGCCAGGGTGATGGTGGCGAGCATGGTCTTGTCGCCGAGCTCGGCCAGGAAGAAGGCCGAGGCGACCGCGAGGAACGCCGAGGCGCCGACCCGGGAGGCCTTGTTCTGCTCGTCGTCGCTGAGGCTGTCGCCGCGCAGGGTCCACAGGGCGAAGATCACGAAGGCGATGCCGCCGAGGGTGCTGATCAGGTTCGTGGGGATGGCCACGCCGAGGTAGTGGCCGACGCCGACGGAGACCAGGTGCACGACGGTGGTGGCGACGGTGATGCCGCCGATCACGACCCACCACTTGTAGCGCAGCGCGAACGTCATCGCCATGAGCTGGGATTTGTCGCCGAGTTCGGCGACGAAGATGACGCCGAAGCTGAGCAGCAGCGCGGCAAGCATGCGGACCTCCTCCGTTATCTGGTTCGGAGGATGTTGGGAACTGTTCCTCCGGCCGCCGACGTGTGGACGTCGACAGCCGAAGGTCTCGCCCACCGTGCCTGTCGCGTGAAACGACGGCGCCGGTTCGGGCAGCCGGGCGCATCGGATTTCGCGATGCTGACCAGTATGTCGACTGCTCGATTGGGGGCTACTCCCCTTCGCTAGGCGTAAGCCTACCCCAGATCAACGAGATCGCAAAGCGCACAACAAGTTTGGGAGACCGAACTTTGTTCTTCCGGTCCGCGTCAGGAGGCGAGCAGCATGGCCAAAACAGCGGTGTCGGGGTCGGTGTTGGGATCGAGGCTCATCCGGCTGACCAGGGACGTGACGGTGCCGTCGGCGTCCGCCTCCACCCAGGCCGCCCTGTGGTCCAGCCCGAGGTGCGGCACGCCCGGCAGCAACAGGCAGCCCGAGGCCGCGCCCACGCACTCGGGCAGGGATGGCATGGTCTCCGACGGCGGGTGTAGCACCAGGAGGGCGGGCGGTTGATGATCCGCGAAACATCCTGGCGTGAGGGCAGATTCGCCGATCACCGGGCCCTCCGCGACCACGAGACCGACGGTGCCCGGTTCCGGGTCCTCGGGAACGTCTTCGTGAGCGCCGAAAACCGTTGAGGTGGAGAGTAATCCGGGTACGCAGGCGACCCGGACGGCGAACACCAGGAGCTGAGCCCACTCCTTGGTGGTGTCCGGCCACCGGCCGGAGATGATGAACCCGCGAAGCGCCCCGGCGGCATGGAACGGCGAGACGCCGATGTGTCCGTGCTGGTTCACGTCCGTCCCCCTTCCGCGCGACGGTGCCCCGGGAGCGCGCCCCGTGACACCTCCAGGATGCGCCGAACTCGGCTGGCAGACAAGCGGGATGGAGTGCCAGCCCGACCGTGGCACGTCCTACTCCTGCGGGGCGGGAACCCGGACCCGGACCCGCCGTACGGCGCCGCCCCTGTCTCGTTCCGCCTCCTCGGGAACCCACGTTTCGGCGGTGCAGACGAACAGGTCGCGACCGTCGGGCCCGCCCAGCGCGAGCGAGTAGGGGTGGGGCGCGGGCAGGCGGTCCGTGATGGCGCCGTCGGCGTCGACGCGGAAGATCTCGTCGCCGAACGGGGAGGCGACCCAGACGCCGTCCTCGGCGTCGATCGCGAGGCCGTCGGGTTGCACCGTGGCGTCGAACTCGGCGATCACCCGGCGCTGTTCGAGGCCGCCGTCGGGTTCGATGGTGAAGCCGGTCAGCCGGCCGGGGGTGGATCGGCTCTCGGCGACGATGAGGGTGGTGCCGTCGGAGGTCACGACCATGCCGCCGGCCAGCACCATCGCGGTCGCGACGTCGTGGACGGTGCCGTCGGGTTCGATCATCGCCAGGTCGGCGGGCCGCGGCGGGCGCGGGGGATCGCTGCCGTCACCGACGTTGCCGACGTACGCGCGTCCGAACCGGTCGACGCACATCTCGTTCAGGTGCCAGGTGGCGATGCCGGAGAGGTCGGCGTGCACGACCAGGGTGCCGTCCGATTCCCTGCGCAGCACGAGCAGGTCGCGGGTGGAGGCGATCAGCAGCCGCCCGTCGGGGAGAAAGCCCAGGCCTGCGGGTCGGCCGGGAACCTCGGCCATGGTGTTGAGCGCGCCCGTCACGGGGTCGTACGCCAACACCTCACCGGCGTGCGTGTCCGAGAACCACAGGTGCCGGTCGTGCCAGCGTGCCCCATCGGGAAAGGTCAGCCCCTCGACGAGGGTGTCCATCCCTCAACGATACGACCGTTTGCCGGAAACGACTCCGCCGCGCCCGGAGGTCGGGCGCGGCGGAGGGGGTCGAGCTGTGCGTGATGTGCACCCCGATCGGGGTACGACTCACGCACGGGCGGCGGAGCTGCTTAGACGATGAGGCCTGCGGTCTGGGTGCGGGCGCGGTCGAAGCGGGCGGCGACGTCGTTCCAGTTGACGATGTTCCAGAAGGCGTTGACGTAGTCGCCCTTGACGTTCTGGTAGTCGAGGTAGAAGGCGTGCTCCCACATGTCGAGCATGAGTAGGGGGGTGAGGCCGATGGAGATGTTGCCCTGCTGGTCGTAGAGCTGGACGATGATCAGTCGCTGGCCGATGGAGTCCCAGGCGAGGATGGACCAGCCGGAGCCCTGGATG